>CAYWND010000301.1:3110-4326 GCA_964459085.1 uncultured Oceanibium sp.
CCGCCGATGTGGGCCTACATGTGCGGGGTCGTCTCGTCCGGCGTGCCGATCACCGAACGCTGGGGAGTCTTCGTATTGGGCATCATATTGGCGGGTCCCGTGGTCTGCGGGATGAGCCAGGCGGTCAACGACTGGTTCGACCGCCATGTCGATGCAATCAACGAACCTCACCGTCCGATCCCCTCGGGCCGGATGCCCGGACGCTGGGGGCTGTGGATCGGCCTGGGGATGAGCGGTCTTGCGCTGTTGATTGCCTTGCCCCTTGGGCCCTGGGGGCTGACCGCTACCGCGGTGGCGGTTGCCTGCGCCTGGGCCTATTCGGCCGAGCCTGTGCGTCTGAAACGATCCGGCCTGCTGGGCCCCGGAACGGTTGGCCTGTGCTACGAAGGGCTGCCGTGGTTCACCGGTGCAGCCGTGATGGCCGCCGGACTGCCCAGATGGGAGGTCATCGCGGTCGCGGGGCTGTATGCACTTGGCGCGCATGGCATCATGACACTCAACGACTTCAAAGCGCTCGAGGGGGACACGCGAACAGGCGTAAATTCCCTGCCCGTCACGCTGGGGCCGGAACGCGCCGCACGGATCGCCTGCTGGGTCATGGCAGTGCCGCAGGTCGTCGTGATCGCGCTGCTGCTGGCATGGGGACAACCACTGTTTGCGGGGATCGTCGCGGCCAGCCTTGCGCTGCAAGCGTTGGCGATGGCCAAAATGCTGCGTGACCCCAAGGCGCTGGCGCCTTGGTACAACGCCACCGGCGTGACGCTCTACGTCCTGGGAATGCTGGCCGCAGCCATAGCACTGGGGGGCATGGCATGACCCATCTGTCCTGGCTTTCCATCCTGCGTCTGGGTCTGGTCCAGATGGCGTTGGGGTCGGTCCTGGTGCTGACCACGACCACGATCAACCGCGTGATGGTGGTCGAACTTGCGTTTCCCGCGACGCTGGCCGGGATGCTGTTTGCGATCTACTACGCCACGCAATTCCTGCGCCCACATTTCGGGCACGGTGCGGATCGGGGCCGACGCCGCACGCCCTGGATCATCGGCGGTGTGGCGACGCTGGCGCTGGGCGGCATCGCCGCGTCCCTGTCAGTCGCCGTCATGGGCTGGAATGCCGCGGTGGGCATCGCCACGGCTATTCCGGCCTTCATCCTGATCGGCTTGGGGATCGGGGCGGCAGGGACCAACGTTCTGGCCCTGCTGGCGGCCCAGGTCGC
>CAYWND010000302.1:0-4286 GCA_964459085.1 uncultured Oceanibium sp.
GGGACCTTTCAAATCCAGTGGCGGGGGAGGTCCCGGGTCAAGCCCGGGACAGCGGGGGGGGGGGATGGTCAGGGTGTTTCCAACCCAGCCGGAAACGATCTAAGCCGCGCCTGACCCACGCCCTGCGATCAACCGGGTCTCAGGACCGCTTCAAGGTCAGCGGCAGACCGGCGGCCACGAACTGAACCTGACCAACCGCCGCGGCCACGTCCTGGTTCAACCGCCCCTGCGCATCCCGGAACGCCCGTCCCAGCGGCGTTTCCGGAACGATCCCCAGCCCGACCTCGTTCGACACCAGAACAACCGTCGCCCTGCTCGCCCTGATGGCTTCCAGCAGATCCGTGGTGGCGTCGGCAATGTCCCGTTCGGCATGCATCAGGTTCGACAGCCACAGCGTCAGGCAATCGACCAGAACCACACCTGTCGCGCCGCGGATCCCTTCCGTGATCTCGACCGGCGCCTCCAGCGTCGACCAGCCCGCACCACGCTCGGCCTTGTGGCGCGCGATACGGTCCGCCATCTCGTCGTCAAAGGCCTGGGCGGTCGCGATGTACAGGCGCTCGGACGCCGCAGCCTCGGCCAGCGCCATCCCGTGGCCGGTCTTGCCAGAGCGTGCACCGCCCAAGACCAGCGTCGCCCTTGTCAGACCCGCGGACATCGTCTCTTACCTCCGATCCGTCGTATCCGCGCTTGCGCGCGGGCTTTCGCCCCCGATAGAGAGAGAGGGACCTCGAATCAACCGCGAACCCCTCCCATGACCGACCTTGCCGCCGCGATCCGGCACGCCATCGACACCAAGACCAAGCCGCTCGGCGCGCTTGGCATGATCGAGGATCTGGCCGCGCAGATTGCCGCGCTGCAATCCCGCCTGGACCCCCGGATGGACAGCCTGCACCTGACGATCTTTGCCGGCGACCACGGCATCGCGGCCGAGGGCGTGTCGGCTTTCCCGCAAGAGGTGACGGCCCAGATGGTCGGCAACTTCCTGGCCGGAGGTGCCGCGGCGAACGTATTCGCGCGCACCGTGGGGGCCAGTCTGCGGGTGGTGGACACGGGCATCGCGACCCCCATTGACCACCCCGACCTGGTGGTGGCCCGCCTTGGGGCAGGCACCGCCAATTCGGCGCAAGGCCCCGCCATGTCGCGCGACACCTTCCAAGCCGCGCTCGAGGCCGGGCGCGGAATAGGCACTGACGGCGAGTGCGACGCGGCAGCATTCGGTGAAATGGGGATCGCCAACACCGCCAGTTCCACCCTGGTCGCACACAAGATCACCGGACTTCCGGTCGCGGACCTCGTCGGACGGGGCACCGGTCTGGACGACGCGGGTCTGGCCCGCAAGGCCCAGATCCTGACCCGGGCCGCCGGGCGCACGGGCGCATTGTCGCCGGACGAGGCGATGCAGGAATATGGCGGGTTCGAAATGGCCATGATGGCGGGCGCGATGATCGGCGCGGCCGAGGCGCGGCGCCTGGTGATCGTGGACGGGTTCATCGCCACGACCGTGGCGCTCTATGTTCTGGCGACCCGCCCGGATCTGGAACGTGCGATGGTGTTTTCCCATGCCTCGGCCGAAACCGGACATGCCCGCGTGCTGAAGTACCTGGACCGCCGGCCACTACTGGATCTGGGTCTGCGTCTGGGCGAGGGGACCGGCGCCCTGCTGGCCTGGCCGCTGGTCCAGGCGGCGGCGGACATGCTGCGCGACATGGCCAGTTTCGACAGTGCGCAGGTCAGCGGAAAACTCTGAGGTGGCCAGCGGAGCCCTGCACCGCACCGCCCGGGTGACCGGACATTTCGGCGAGTTTCTGCAAGGCCGTTTGGGTCCGGACGGCCCGGTCGTTCTGGTCACACTGCCCTGCCCGGCACTGGCCGCCGAGGCTAGCTATGATCCTTCCGGCCCGTTTCAGGCCGTTGTCGACCCCCAAGGCCCGTTGGATCGGGATCAGGTTCACGCTCTGTTGGCCTGCCTGCAAGACCCGCCAACCGGCACAGCCAGCGTCAAGGCGGACATGATCGCAGGCGGGGGCGCGGGGGCCTCCACCGCCGCCAGGGTGGCGCTGATACGGGCGGCTACCGGGCAAAAGGATCCCGACCGCGAGCGCGATATCTGCCTGCGTCTCGAAGGTGCGACCGACCCCCTGATGCACACCGATCCCGCGTCTCTTCTTTGGGCCTCGCGGACGGGCGAGATTGTCCAACACCTGCCCGCCCCGCCGGTTTTTGACGTGCTCGGCGGATATCTCGGTGCCCCGGAGCGCACTGATCCCGCCGATACCCGGTTTGCGGATATCTCTGATCTGATCCCGCGCTGGACGGCGGCCTGCCAGGCCGGGGACACCGCCCAAACGGCCGCGCTGGCCACCGAAAGCGCCCGCCGCAACGCAGCCCACCGAGGTGCCGAGCCCCTCGACACCTTGCTGGACATCGCCCGCAGCACCGGCGCACTCGGCCTGGCATCCGCCCATACCGGGTCCGCCCGCGCCCTGTTGTTCGACCCGGGCGCGGGCGATGTTCCGGTGGCTAATAAGGCGCTGGCCGCGCTGGGGGCCACGAACCTGATCCGGTTTTCGACATGCTGACCGCCGTGGCCATGCTGACCGCCCTGATCCTGGATGCCAGCATCGGGTGGCCGCAGGCCATCTATCGCCGCATCGGCCACCCGGTCACCTGGATCGGGGCGCTGATCGCGCGTCTGGATCACCGCTACAACCTGGACACCGCGCTTGGCGCGACGCGCCGCCGCGCAGGGGCAGTCTGCGCGCTGCTGGTCATCGGCCTGACCGCCGCCGCCGCCCTCGTCCTGGCGGTGCTGCTGCCAAACTCGCTGTTTGGCGCAATCCTGACCGGCGTCCTGGCCTGGCCGTTGGTCGCCGCACGATCCCTGCACGACCACGTGGCCGATGTCGCGCGGCCCCTGGCGGCCGAGGATCTGGCCCACGCGCGCGAGGCTGTCGCGATGATCGTTGGCCGCGATCCCGCCACGCTGGACCAGGCCGGTGTCGCCCGGGCTGCGCTGGAAAGCCTGGGCGAGAATGCCTCGGACGGGGTGATCGCCCCGCTGTTCTGGGGTCTGCTGCTGGGCCTGCCGGGGATCGCGGCCTACAAGGCGATCAACACGCTCGACAGCATGATCGGCTATCGAACGCCACGACATGCCGACTTCGGTCGTTTCGCGGCCCGTCTGGACGATGTTGCAAACTGGATCCCTGCACGGCTGACCGGATGGATGCTGGCGGCCGTGTCGGGCAGTGTCGGTCACGTCGCAGGCGTCATGCGGCGCGATGCACGCAACCACCGCTCGCCCAATGCCGGATGGCCCGAGGCCGCGATGGCCGCAGCCGTCGGTTGCCGCCTGTCCGGCCCGCGCAGCTATGACACCCGGACCGAGGACCACCCCTGGCTGAACGGCGCGGCCCCGGACCCAACGGACGCCCACCTCTTCGCAGGTCTCGCGCTTTTCGAGCGGTTGGGTATTCTTGCCGGCGCGCTGCTGGCGGCGCTGGCATTGATCTGAGGCGGGGATGACACGCGACCACGGCGGAAACCTGGACGAGGCCATTGCCCATTGGGGCGGTGATCCTGCGGACTGGATCGATCTGTCGACAGGCATCAACCGGGTCCCCTATCCCCTGCCGGACATCCCACAGACAGCCTGGCAGGCCCTGCCGACCAAGGCGCAGATAGCGCAAACCGCCGATGCCGCCCGCAGGGCCTATGGTACAGACTGGGCCTGCCTACCGCTGGCGGGCGCGCAGGCGGCGATCCAGATCGTGCCACGTCTGACTGACGCTGGTCTCGCGCGGGTGTTGGGGCCGACCTATAACGAACATGCGGCTGCGCTGACCACCACCGGCTGGCAGGTTGAAGAGGTGACCGAGGTCTCGGCCATGACCGGCGCGGACCTCGCCGTGGTGGTCAACCCCAACAACCCCACCGGGCACCAGATCCAAGGGCCCGAACTGCTGTCTCTGGCCAAGACCTGCGGCCATCTGGTCGTCGACGAAAGCTTCTGCGACGTCACTCCCGACCTGTCTCTGCTGCATGCCGACCCCGCGCCTGACAACGTTCTGGTGCTCCGATCGTTCGGCAAGTTCTTTGGCCATGCCGGGCTGCGCCTTGGATTTGCACTCGGTCCGAGGGACCTGATCGCCCGTATGGCCGATCTGGCCGGTCCCTGGCCCGTGTCCGGCCCCGCGCTTCATATCGGAAGGATCGCCCTGCAAGACACCGCCTGGCAGGCTGACACGCGCGCGCGGCTGGCACCGGACGCGGCGCGCGCGGAC
>CAYWND010000303.1:0-4261 GCA_964459085.1 uncultured Oceanibium sp.
TGAACGTCCATGTCATCCGCCACCGACAGGCCGCAATCAATGGCGGCTGGTGTCGTACCCCAGTCCTCGTGCAGTTTCATGGCGCAGGCCCCGCCGGTAACCATTTCGACCAGGGCTGCGGGGGTCGAGGCATTGCCCTTGCACGAGAGGCCGAAATTGATCGGAAAAGCGTCAAGTGCTTGTAGCATCCGCCCGATGTGCCACGGCCCGGGCGTGCAGGTGGTCGCCAGCGTCCCATGCGCCGGGCCGGTCCCTCCGCCCAGCATCGTGGTCAGCCCCGAATGCAGCGCGTCCTCGATCTGCTGGGGACAAATGAAGTGAATGTGGGCATCGAATCCGCCGGCGGTCAGGATCCGGCCCTCGCCCGCAATCGCCTCGGTGCCCGGTCCGATCACGATGTCCACACCCGGTTGCGTGTCGGGGTTCCCTGCTTTGCCGATGGCCGCAATGCGCCCGTCCTTCAGGCCGATATCGGCCTTGTAGATCCCGGTGTAGTCGACGACCAACGCATTGGTGATCACGGTGTCGACGGCGCCATCGGCGCGCGTGACCTGGGACTGGCCCATGCCATCACGGATCACCTTTCCGCCGCCGAATTTTACTTCTTCCCCGTAGGTTGTGCGATCTTCTTCAACTTCGATGATAAGATCGGTGTCCGCCAGCCGTACCCGGTCACCGGTCGTTGGGCCATACATATCGGCATAGGCGGCACGGGAAATCCTAGCTGGCATGTCTTGTATCCTTTGTAAGAGACGGCCCGGGCGACGGGTCAGAATTGGCTCGGCCGGTGCGCATTACCACAGCAGCGCGCGGGCCATGTTGGTTAATCGGAAGGTTACCAGTCGGGCGTATAGCGCACATGGCCCGACACCAGACGTAACCAGTTATCGGAGTAAACAATGATACAAATGGATCAGCTTTCGACCGGCGGAGACATCCTGATCCTTGCGGGCATTGCCCTTGCTTTGATCTTTTTCGGATTCGGCAGGACGATGCCCTGACCACTTGGATCGTGGGCCCAGTCTTTCCGCAGTCGTGCACTCCGCTGACGCTCACAGGGGGCCCATGACCGCCTGATTGAATCCGTAGACTTCGCGCCCGCCACCAAAGGGCACCAGCATGACATCCCGGGTCTGGCCGGGCTCGAACCGAACAGCAGTACCCGCTGCGATGTCCAAGCGCATGCCGCGCGCGGCTTGCCGGTCAAAATCCAGCGCGCCGTTGGTTTCGGCAAAGTGGTAGTGGCTGCCGACCTGCACCGGACGGTCGCCGGTGTTCGAGACGGTCAGCGTGATCGCTTCGCTGTCCTGATTGAGAACAATCTCGCCAGGGGCGGTCAGGATTTCTCCGGGTATCATATTGGGTCCCTTGGTTGAGTGGCGCCGGGGCGACCGGCGCCGTAGCATTATACCAGTGCGAAAATCCGGGCCGGGCCTCCGGTACCGCCCGTATGTTTGGGCGCGCCGACGACCAGCGTTGCACCGCTAGGCGGAACGCCGTCCAGACCTGCGAGGCATTCGATGCCATAGCGACCGGCAGGCAGCCACGCATAGTGGGTTGCAAAGTCCTGGCTGCTGCCCAGATCCAGCGACAACGTATCCACCGCCAGCGCCGCGGCGGACGTCTCCAGCAGCATTTGCGTCGCCTCTACATGAAAGCCGGGATAGTGCTGGACCCCATCGCCATCAGCATTGCGGAACCCCTCGCCCGAGACCTTGGCGGCCCAGCCAGAGTTCATCGCCACGCAGGCCTTGTCGGGGATCGGTCCATGCGCATCGATCCACGCCTTCAGGTCATCGGGCGTGACCTGCGCATCCGCATCCGCCGCCGCCTTTTCTCGGATATCGACCACGCAGAGCGGCACAACCAGATCCGTGACCGGGATCTCGTCGACCGACATACCATCGGCCGAGAAATGCAACGGGGCGTCGATATGCGTCCCTGTGTGTTCGTTGATCGAAAGTTGCAACAGGTTGAACCCGTGCTCGGCAAAATTGAACACCTGCTCGGTCGAGATACCGGGCGATCCGCCCCAGGTCGGAAAGAAATCGCCATACGCGTGGGTCATGTCGACCGCACCCCCATGGCCGCCAGCCAGGGCCGCTGGCGCGGCGCCTACAGTTGTCGCAGCTGCGGCCACGGCTCCGGCTTTGAAGAGGTCGCGCCGCGAGAGCATCCGCTCTTTCACCTTGTTCATCACACAGATATCGCACATGTTTTTGCCTTTCTCCGCTACCTAATGGGATGGTGGACGGTCACCAGTTTGGTGCCGTCCGGGAATGTCGCCTCGACCTGAACATCGTGGATCATCTCGGGCACGCCGGGCATGCACTGATCGGCACTGACGACGCGGCCACCCTCGGCCATCAGGTCGGCAACCGTGCGACCATCGCGTGCGCCTTCAACAACAAAATCCGTGATCAGCGCGATGGCCTCGGGGTGGTTTAGCTTGACGCCCCGCGCCAGCCGTCCGCGCGCCACCATGGCGGCAACACTGACCAGCAGCTTGTCCTTTTCTCTGGGGGTCAGGTTCATCTTGTCTCCTTCACATGGTCCAGACACGCGGCAGGGGTCGGCCCCGCAGTCGCGAAAGACAGTCCACCAGCGCCGGGCGCAAGTACTGCGGGGCATCGGCCGCGAAACGAACCACCAGCCGCCCCTGCCAGGCACTGGCCGCTCGGCGGATACCGGGCAAGTCCGGGAGGGCGCGCAAAGCGTCGATGCGGTCCTCGGCATCCGCCCCGACATAGAGGATCGTGGCAATCGCGCGGCATCGGCCCAGCGCGCCCGGGCCTGCACGCAGGTCGCACAGGTCGCCGGAGATGCGCACCGCTTCGGTATGCAGCAAGCGGCCCTTGCGGCGGATCCGCCAGGTGTCTTTCAGATCGACGGATTGCGGGTCCTCGCCCATTGCAATGCGGCCGAACACCACCGCCTCGCACATCAAAAGCTGCGCGTCAGCGGCAAGATCAACCTCGGTCACGCGCTCGAGTGCGCTGCCCTCGAACAGAATTGTTTCCTGCGGCAGCCAGTCCAGCCGCGCGCCCTGCGCGACATCCAGAGCGACATCCATCCGCGCCGCGCCGGAAACCGACCGGTAGACGCGCTCGGCGGTCTGGGTTGCCGCCGTCGCCGCACCGTCCCGCCTGGTCGAGACGCGATAGCTCACGTGATCCCCGCCGGTCAGCCCACCGGATGTGTTGATAAAGATCGCTTGCGGGTCATCGGTGTGGGACCGGGGCAGCATAACCTTTGCACACCCCCGCTGATACAGGTCAGACAGGCGGCCATCCGCATCAAACGCTACACGGGCGTCGCCCGCCGCGCGTTGATGTACCCCGACACTTGTCTGGTCCAACATCTCAGACCAATCCTCCCATATTGCTCAAGACCTAAGCAGGCGGGCCGGGCCGGGTCCAAGGAAAAGTCCCGCGAAGCGCGGATTCGGGGTCAAATTGCCTAAAGAGCGAGCAATTGCGCGTTCCCTCCGGACGCCGTCGTATCAACGCAGACATGCCGCTCTAGCATCAGGGCAAAATCGTCCCCGGCTCGGTGAATCAGCGGCAAGATCGGTCCGGATCGCCGCGCCAAGGCAATGCGATAGGGTCGCAGATCGTCCGGTGCCGCGCTCAGCATCACGGCGCCGAAGCCTTCCAGCATCTCCAGCGCGCCGGGCTTCAGCCGACCTTCCACCGGCACGCCGACACACCCGGCCCGACGGGCAGCCTCGACTTGATCCTCCAGGGCATCGCCGGGCCCCAGGCAGAGAACGACGCCCCGGGAAAGGACGTTCAAGCGGTTCGACTCGCCTACCGGACCTGGCAAATCATGGCTGTCCAGAACCTGATGGCTGACCTGTTTCGCAGCCGCATCAATGGCCGCTTGCACCCCGGCAATTGGCACGTCTTCGCCGACGATGGCAGACCCAAAACTCTCTTCGCACGTCAGCGCGGACAGATAGTGTGGCCCGCCCGCCTTGGGGCCGGTGCCCGACAGGCCCTCGCCGCCAAAGGGCTGGCTGCCAACGACGGCGCCGATCTGGTTGCGGTTGACATAAACGTTGCCCACCCGGACCCGGTCGATCACCTGCTGCACACGATCGTCGATACGGGTGTGCAGCCCGAAGGTCAGTCCATAGCCGCGCCTGTTCACCGCGTCGACCACATCGTCGATCTGATCGGCGGCAAAGGTCGCGATGTGAAGCACCGGGCCAAAGACCTCGCGCGGGACATCCTCGATTCCGCTGACCGAGATCACCGTT
>CAYWND010000304.1:0-4254 GCA_964459085.1 uncultured Oceanibium sp.
ACTGGATCACCGGTCGGGTGGATGACGTGATCAACGTCTCGGGCCACCGGATGGGCACGGCCGAGGTCGAAAGCGCGCTGGTTGCCCACCCCAAAGTGGCCGAGTCGGCCGTCGTGGGCTATCCGCATGACATCAAGGGGCAGGGCATCTATGCCTCTGTCACCCTGATGGCGGGCGAGGCGCCTTCGGACGAGTTGCGCAAGGAACTTGAGACCTGGGTCCGGTCCGAGATCGGGCCGATTGCCAAGCCGGATCTGATCCAGTGGGCGCCGGGCCTGCCCAAGACCCGGTCGGGCAAGATCATGCGGCGCATCCTGCGCAAGATCGCCGAGAATGACTATGGAAGTCTTGGCGATACCTCGACCCTGGCCGATCCGGCGGTGGTGGACGACCTGATCGAGAATCGCATGAACCGCGGCTAGACGGCCCGTCATGGCCGTTGCCGTTCTGTTGATGGTGGTGGCCATGACGCTGGTTCCGCTGGGTGATACCGCGGGCAAGCTGATGATCGCCGGTGGCGTGTCACCCTATTTCGTCGCCTGGGCGCGGTTTGTGGTGGGGGCGGCCTGTCTGGCCCCGGTCACGCCGATCGATCGCGCGCTGTGGCGGGCCGTGACGGATTGGCGGATGATCCTGCGCGCCGCGCTGATCGCCGCAGGCATCTGCGCGATCCTGACCGCCCTGCGGACCGAGGATATCGGCAGCGTATTCGGTGCGTTCTTTGTCGGGCCAATGCTGTCCTACATCCTGTCGATCCTGCTGCTGGGCGAACGGGCCGGGCCGCTGCGCGCGGTCCTGCTGGCGGTCGGATTTGCGGGCGTGCTGCTGGTGGTGAAACCGGGATTCGGGATGACCGCCGGTCTGGGCTTTGCCGTTTTGGCCGGGATGTTCTATGGCTGCTATCTGACCGCCAATCGGTGGTTGGCCGGTGAATACTCTCCACGACTGCTGTTGTTTTCTCAGATGGTTATCGGAACCGTTCTGCTGGCGCCCGTGCTGGTGATCGCGGCGGTTCCGGTGCTGAAGGGGTGGATCCTGGGGCTGCTGATACTCAGCGGCGTCGCGTCAATGCTGGGCAATCTGCTGCTGGCTGTGGCCTATGGCCGGGCGTCCGCGACGCGGCTTGCGCCGTTTGTCTATTTCCAGCTGGTGGCTGCGACGGGGTTTGGTTGGGTGGTGTTTTCGGACCTGCCCGATCCGATTGCGGCGATCGGCCTGATGGTGATCCTGATCTCGGGCTTTGCGACCCTTGTTCTGCGCGACGGATCGTGATTCACTGCCACCTATGCAGACGAGAAAACCGAGCAGTGCCGTTTGCGTCGCCCTTGTGGCCCTGGCCGTCCTGGCCGGGTGCGGCGGCGACGGCGTGACAACTTCCCCCGAAGGCGAGACTGTGGTCGCGTCGTCGGAGACATGCAACGCGCAGCGGTTCCGGGGTCTTGTGGGCCAGCAGGTCGACGATATGGCAGCGCTTTCGGTCGCCGCGCCCAAGGTGCGGCTGATCTTTCCCGGTGATGCTGTAACCCAGGATTTCCGCGACGACCGCTTGAACGTCGAGTTCGACGAGGCGCGTCGGGTGACGCGGGTTTGGTGTGGCTAAACACCTGTCTGCAGTGACATCGCACAAGTGCATGAACCTAGCGGTCGCGAGAAAATCTTTGACGCTTTTCGGTCGTGGCATCGGATGAAAACCGTTGTTTTGGGCGGTGTCATTCCTCGGCTGATTCGTCTTCGATCAATTGGATTTTTGCGGTTTTGGCCATTTCCTGAATGACGCGTACCAGTTCCTGATGCGCAGCCTCGCCATCGCGTTGAGTGACGTCTGGCATCGCGTCCAGATCCTCGGCCAGGCGTTCCGACAGGCGTTTCGAAATGTTTTCCAGGATGAAATCGACCGAGGCGTTGTTCTGTGCACGGCCCCATTTCAGTGCTGTAAGGATGATCGGTTCCTCGACCTCCTTGAGGATGATCGCGACGTCGCGCGCCTCGACCCGGTGGCGGATGTCGTTGAACGTGAACATGGTTTTCAGCACTTCCTTGTGGAGTGCCGGCTTTTCCTGGTCGAGATACCCCAGGAAGTGTTCGCGCGCCTGGGCGCCAAGATTGTTCATCAGACCAGCGATCAGATCGGCGGGGCGGCGCGAGCGTTTTGTGCGCTGGATCGCCGACAGGAAGTCGCGAGCGATGACCCGTTCGACCATCTCGGCCACATTGCTGTCGAGCGTGGGCACACGCGACAGCCGCATGATGGTCTGGTGGGCAAATTCCTGATCCAGGCGTTCCAGCACCGCGGCGGCCTTGTCGGCGCGCAGTTCGGACATGATGACGGCGGCGGTTTGAGGATGCTCGGCGGCGACAAAGGTTGCAAGCTGGACGTTTGTGCAGTCGTTGAGCTTTTTCCAGGCCTTGCGGGTGTCGCCGCCCTCGACGTCGAACATGATCTTTTCGATCGTGTTGTCATCCAGAACTTCGGACAGCAGGCGGCGGGCGGTCTGCGATCCGCCAGACACCTCTTCCTCGGTCCCGATGGACATCAGGAACTCGGCGATCACCATGTCCAGCATCTCTGGCTGGACCCGGTCGAGCTCGCTGATGGCGATGGCCACGCGGGTCAGGGCGGTCTCGCTCATGTTCTTGAGGAAGGTGGCGGACGCTTCGGGGCCGATGGCGGACAGGATGATCGCGGCCTTGTCGATCTGGCTGATCTCTTCCATCGATGCCGACGCCTTCACCGCTTCCCACGGTTGAACGATCCGATCCTCGGCCCGTTCGGGCCGGGGCACCGGGGGCACGGTGGCCGGCGGGGGGCCATCAGGCTGCACGGTGGCGGGCAATTGCGCGCCAGGCTGCGGCGCGGGCGTGGCACCGGGTGTGACATCCGGCGCCGGCTGTGTCGCCTCGCTCATGTCCCGTAGCCCCGCAGCATCGCGCCGGCCAGCAGGGTCCATCCGTCAGCCAGGACGAAGAAGGCAAGCTTGAACGGCAGGGAAACCACAGCGGGCGGGACCATCATCATACCCATCGACATCAGGATTGCGGCAATCACCAGATCGATAATCAGGAAGGGTAAAAAAACCAGAAAACCCACTTCGAAGCCGCGCTGGATTTCCGACAGCAGGAACGACGGGATCAGGACGGACAACTGAGTGTCGGCCATGTTTTCGGGCAGGGGGTCGGCGCGTGGAGGTGCGGCCTGGACCAGCGCGGCCAGTGTGTCGGGATCGACGCGGGTGGCCATAAAGTCGCGAAACGGGGCGATTCCGGCTGTAAATGCGGCCTGGGGATCGGCCGCGCCGTCCAGAAGTGGACGGATGCCGACCTCCCAGCTTTCGCGAAAGACCGGTTCCATCACGAACCAGGTCAGAAACAGCGCCAGGCTGACGATCATCATGTTCGGCGGCGCCTGCTGGACACCGATTGCGGTGCGCAGGATCGACAACACGGTCACCATGAACGGAAAACAGGTGACCATTATGGCCAGCCCGGGCGCCAGGCTGAGGATCGTGATCAGCAGAAAGAGTTGTACGGTACGCAGGGTCAGCGACCCCTCGGAGCCGAGGTCGATGTTGATCTGTTGCGCCCAGGCTGCGGGCGCAAGGGAAAGGGCGATGATCAGCCCCAGGCAAAGCGCCAGACGCTGCGCCACCTTGCGTCCTCAGACCCCGTTGGAGAGGTCGGCAACCTCGGTCAGGCGGACACCGAGCTGCCCCGATCCGTCATCCATTTCCTGCAACTCGCCGCGGGCGATCAGACGCTCGCCGACATAGAGTTCGACGGGGTCTTCGATCCGCGAGTTCAGCTTGATGACACTGTCTCGGCGAAGCTTGACCAGATCGGCGACCAGGGGGCGGGCCTTGCCGACCGAAATCATCACCTCGATCGGGACGCCCATGAACGCGGCGGCGCGGCGTTCGCTGGCCTCTTCGGGGTCCGACGGGGCGGGCGTCAGGCTGCCTTCGATCGGGGGTTGGGCCGGGGGGGTGTCATCCTGCATGGTGACGGGTCTCCTCTTTGGCGGCGGAGTCGGGGCGCGCCGGATCGAAAAGTTCGAGCGCGCGCGAGATCTCTTGCAACGTGTGACCCAGATCGACGTGATCGAACCCGTCGTTCCAGTGAATCTGGGCTTCGAGCGGGGTCAGCGACGGATCGCCGGTGATCGTGAACTCGCCCCCGAACGACTGCAGGGCCCCGGTCAGTGCGGGCACCATCTCTTCCGCGCACCGGATCTCGGGTTTCGGGTTGGGCCGCCCGCGC
>CAYWND010000305.1:0-4254 GCA_964459085.1 uncultured Oceanibium sp.
TCCGACCTGCGTAGAAATCCATTGCGCTGAACCTGTGCATCGCCAAGCCGTTCGATGACCAGATTTTCGGCCACCGACATGGACGCAACGATGCCATCGTGGTGGCGATCCTCGGGGATGCGGCCGATCCCTTCACGCAACGCGCGCGCCGGGGTCAATCGGCGCACGCTCCGCCCTTTGATCGTGATCTTGCCCTCGTCGGGGGCCAGCAGGCCAGAGATGACCTTGGCCAGCGTGCTCTGACCATTTCCGGACACGCCAGCGATCCCGACGATCTCGCCCTCGTTGATCTCGAACGAGATATCTTCCAGCGGACGATTGGCGCGGGTGGCCGCTGTCGTCACCCCTTCGAGCGCCAGGACAGGCTTGCCGGGTGTTCCGGGTGTACGTTCGGGTGCCGCGTGATCCTCGCCCACCATCATACGGATGATCGCCTCGGCATCCGCATCTTCGGTCGCGATCTCTCCCATCTTTCGCCCATGCCGCAGAACCGCGATCCGGTCGGAAAAGGCCAGCACCTCGCGCAGCTTATGGCTGATGAAGATGACCGACAGCCCGGCGTCAACCAGATCGCGGACCGCCTCGAACAGCGTATCAGCCTCTTGCGGTGTCAGAACCGCCGTCGGTTCGTCCAGTACCAGTATGCGCGCGTTGCGATAGAGCGCCTTGAGGATCTCGACCCGCTGGCGTTCGCCCACCGACAGATCGCGCACCCGAGCATCCAACGGCGCGTGCAGCCCCGATGCATCCATCAGATCGCCCAGATGCCGTCGTGCGCGGCGGCGCGAGCGGGACCACGCGCCCAGGGGCTCGGTTCCCAGCAGGATGTTGTCAATCACGCTCAGGTTCTCGGCCAGGGTAAAGTGCTGGTGGACCATGCCGATCCGTGCGTCGATCGCGGCCTGGGGCTGTCCTGGCGCCAGGATCGTTTCCTTGCCGTCGCGGCCCCAGACATGCACGGCCCCCGCATCGGGCGTGTACTCGCCAAACAGCATGTTCATCAGGGTGGTCTTGCCGGCCCCGTTCTCGCCCAGCAGGGCCAGCACCTCGCCGCGATGCAAATCGAGGTCGATCGCATCCGCCGCCAGGACGGACCCGAAACGCTTGGTCATGCCACGAAGGGAAAGGACGATATCGGACAAGGTGGGGCGCCCGGACCGGCGAAGCGGTCCGGGCCTTTGCTGGTCAGCCGTCGGAAACCGGGGCTGCGTCGTTGACATTGACCCGGAACAGGCCATCGCGGATTTCGCCTTCGCGTTCCTGGACCTTGGACAGGACGTCCGCAGGTACCAGGCTTTCATCAACGACCATCGATCCGCCACCAAAGCCCATAAAGCTGTACTGGCCATAGTCGATGGCCTCGAACGTACCCCCCGACACGGCTGCGATGGCGCGGTCGATCGTCGGTTCCATATGCCACAGGGCCGAAGCCATGATGGTCTGCGGATAGTCGCCAGAGGTGTCGATCACGTTGCCGATGGCCTTGACGCCACGTTCGACGGCCGCATCCGACACGCCAAAGCGTTCGGCGTACATGATGTCCGCGCCCGCATCCATCATCGCAAACGCGCTTTCCTTGGCCTTGGGCGGGTCGTACCAACTGTCGATGAAGTTCACCAGGAACTTGACATCCGGATTGACCTCGCGCGCGCCATCCATGAAGGCGTGCATCAGGCGGTTGACCTCGGGAATGGCATAGCCGCCGACCATGCCGATCAGGTTCGACTCGGTCGCCGCGCCCGCGATCATGCCGGTCAGATAGCTGGGTTCGTGGATCCAGTTGTCAAAGACGGCAAAATTCTCGCCCGACGGGCCAAAGCTGGATCCCATCAGGAACGCCGTGTCGGGATAATCGGCTGCCACCTTGCGCGCCGCACGCTCCAGCGCGAACACCTCGCCTACGATCAGTTGCTGACCGCCTTCGGCATACTCCCGCATAACCCGTTCATAGTCGGTGTTGGCCACGTTTTCCGAGAACGTGTATTCGATATCGCCCCGTTCGGCGGCCGTGTTCAGCGCCTTGTGGATGCGGCTGATCCACTGCTGTTCCACCGGCAGCGTGTAGATCGCCGCCACCTTGAGCGTTTCAGCCGCCGCCGCGCCTGCGGCGAACAGCATCCCCGATGCCGCGAGCGCGGACAAAACCGTCCGGCGCATGATCCCTGTCTTCATTTTGGATACCCCCTGGTATGGTATGGAATGGCCCGTTTCCCGGGTCTCGGTTGGTGATGTGCACTCCTCCGCGCATGATGTTGCAAGGGTTTTGACCAAGCAGTCAATCTTTTGTTTCCGCCAGCCGCGCACCGTCCTGCGAAAGGTGAAACCCACACCGCCCCTCTGCCACCACATGCGGACCCAACACCAGCGCGCAGGCGCGGATCACACCGTCACGCCGAAGCCGTGCGGCAAGGGCCCTGCCCCGATCCAGCGCCGTCATGGCATCGACGGGCATCAGGCCATCCACCCCTACGGTCACCGGCTGCTGACCCAGATCGCTATCAGGCGCCAGATCCCGCGCAGGCATCCGGCTGATCCCCGGATGGCCCGGCAGATCAACCGCGTTCGCGATCAGGGTCGCCGCTGCATCCGCATCCGCCGCGCAAGGCGCAAGGACAGTCACCGCATCCGCGATCCCCAGCGAATGGCTGCGCCCCCGCCATCCCGATGTCGCGACACCGCCGACCCCGTCAGATCCGCTTAGCTGCAGCCTACCGCCCGGAAATGCCGCATCGTATCTGGCATCGCCACGCAGGTGCAACGCGACATCGCCACCATTGTTGACATAGGCCCGTGAGACTGGTGCCGCCGCCCGGATGGTGGCCAGCATCTCGTCAGCGACGGCGCCCGCCACGGCGGCCATGGGGGTGACAAACGTGTCCGCATGCGGCTTGACGGCACGAACCATGCGCGCGGCGATATCCCCGCACGGCTGTTCCGGCAGGGGCATGGGGCTGCGCAGCAGGGGCAACTCGGATGCCAGTTCCCGCATCACCGTCTGGAACCGTTTGACAACGGCGGCCAAAGCTGCCCGGCGCCCCTCGCCTTCTGCGTCCACGATCAGGTCGATGGGGCCGTGATGCAGGTGCAGTCGGCGCCCGTCAGGCAGAAACCGGTGCTGGGCGGGCTGCATCTAGTCGTCCTCCTGCAGTCCGATAGCGCGCACCTCGGACCCGTATTCGCCGCCATGGGCGAGCACATCGTCAACAGTCCGGATCGCGTCGCCATGACCGCCCAGCGCCAGATATTCGTCGCGCGGGATGGTGAATTCCAGGGGCGCGACAATCGCGGGCGTTGGTACATAACCGAACGCGTTGTCGGGCATCTTCGCGACATCGACCATCAGGGTGATCCCCCCGCCCGGCCAGATATAGGCCGGGATGCCGCCCAGCGTAACCTCGGTCTTCAGCCCCTGCACCGACTGCGTCAGACGCACCGGGTTCCGCGTCACCCCGGACCGCAGCGACCCGCCTGCGCCGCCTGTGAACATGACCGTGCACAGGGCCGGTTCGCAATTCTCGGCGATCAGATCCACGGTCGGCACCAGGTTTTCAGGCAGGGGTTGGGCGACCGGGACGAGCTTCTGATCAAGCACGTAGTAGCCGTACTGCTCGCCTGTGGTCGAGACCATCAGCAGGGTCAGGCCTGGCCGGGCGCCTTTCTTGGGGTTCCAGTCGCCCAGGATCACAAGCGGATCCTCGATGTCGGTCCCGCCCCAACCCAGGCCAGGCTGTGCAACCTGGAAATAGCGCCCAGGGGTTGACCGGCGGCCCTTGATCCGAATCCCGGTGTCGGGCCAGCCCAGAACCTTGCCAGCCTGGTGTTCGCTGACCACCCCGGTGATGTGATCATCGACCACGACCACCTCGTCCACCAGCCCGACCCATTGCGAGGCAAACATGCCAATCGTGGCCGAGCCACAACCGACGCGCATCCGGTGTTCGGTCTTGCCGTCCACGATCGGCGGCTTGCCGGATTGAACAATCACGGTGGCGCCGCCGTCCCCGGTCAGTTCCACCGCCTCGCGGTTGCACAGCTTCAGTAGCGTGTCGCAGGTCACCCGCCCCTCGGATTTGGACCCGCCGGTCAGATGGTCCACACCACCAAGCGACAGCATCTGCGATCCATATTCCGAGGTCATGACGTGGCCAACCGCCTCGCCTGCCGCGCGCACGACAGACGCCTCTTCGCCCAGATGCCGATCAGTGTCGATCTTCACCTTGACCCCGCAGTACGAGAAAATCGCCTCGGTCACCA
>CAYWND010000306.1:0-4247 GCA_964459085.1 uncultured Oceanibium sp.
CGTTCGAGGTGAACGTGCCAAAGACGCAAGGCGTGCCCGGGTTGATGTATTGCAGCAGCGCGATCGCCGCCAGCGCCTCGGCCACCGATTGCACGACCGCGCCCGGCATGGTCACCGGCGCCATCGCACCCGCCAGCGTGAACGGTGTCACGCTGACCATCTGCCCGCGCCGCGCGAACCGCATCGCGCCATCCAGCATCGGCCAGTCATGCTTCAGCGGGCTCGACGAGTTGATGTTGGTATAGATCCGGCAGACCGAGAAAAATTCGTCCTCCGGCAGCCCGCTGGCGATCCGCGCCATCTCCAGCACGTCCTCGACCCGCTCGGACCCCAGGCTGTAGGCATGGCACACCTTGTCGGTCAGCGTCAGCTTTTCATACAGGCACTCCAGGTGCCGGATCGAGGCATGGATGTCGACCGGTTCCACCGGATAGCCGCCCGCCACATGGATGCAGTTGAAATACTGGGTCAGCTTCATGAAGTCCTTGAAGCTCTCGAAATCGCCCACCCGGCGGCCCCGGTCCAGGTCCATCACATTGGGGGGCGAGCTGACATTGACGAACGCCATATGCGGCCCGCCGATCGTGACCGTACGCGCGGGGTTGCGCGGGACGATGTCGAACTGCTCGGGCGCATGGGCGATCATCTCCATCACCCAGGCGCGGTCCATCTTGACGTTGTCGCTGTCGGGATCGACGGTGCAGCCCGCCTGGCGCAGATAGTCCTTGGCCTCTTGGTTCAGGAACTCGATCCCGATTTCCTCGAGGACCCGCATCGCCGCATCATGGATCGCCGCAACGCCGTCCGCGCTCAGGGGCTCGGTCGGGCGGTCGATGTTGACCGGAATGCGCCACGACATCTGGTCGATGGCGGTGGCGGCCTCGCGGCGCGCGTTCCCGGATCGGCCGCCTGCGCGGCGGCCCCTGCGATCGGACATGCGGGTTCCCCTGGCTGTTTGCGGCCCCAGCAAACACCGCCCCGCCAGCGCGCGGCTTGACCGTTTGCGACACGCATGTCGCATTCCCCCGGTTCCAGATCGGACCCCCGGCTCAGGTAGGGTGGGGATCATCCCCACCCTACAGCACCCGTCACGCCGGGGCGAACCCCGCCAGCCACCCCGGCAGATGCCCGATATCGGGCAACACCACCTCGGCGTGGGGGGCCAGCGCATCCACCCCTGCCATGCCGGTCAGCACCGCCACCCCGCGCATCCCGGCGGCGGCCGCGGCCTCCAGATCATGCGTGCTGTCCCCGATCATCGCCACATCAGCGGGCGCCACCCCGACCGCGTCGGCAAAGGCCAGCAGCATCCCCGGCCCCGGCTTGGGCCCAAAGCCGCTGTCGAAGCCCGCGACAAAGGCAAAATACTCGGCGATGCCCTGCGCCTCCAGATGCCGCGTCACCGGCGCGATCCCGTCATTGGTCGCCACCCCCAGCGGCAGCCCGCGCCCGCGCAATTCGGTCAGCAACGGGTCCAGCGGCACCGCCGGCATCTGCCGCGCCAGGCTGGTCTTGGCCACGATCTCGGATTTCAGCCCGTCGCGGTCGTACCGCGGCAACGCGGGCAGGATGGTCTCGACCCAATCGTCGATCGACCCGGCAATGAACGGACTGCTCGGGCGATGCACCATCGCCTCCAGGTCATAGTCCATCACCGCCGCCACCTCGGCCGCATGCGCGGGCCCGTCGGTGATCTCCAGCACGAATTGCCCGGTCCACGCGCCCCAGGTCTTGCGGAAATCGAACAGGGTCCCGTCCTTGTCGAACAGGATCGCGCGCGGCGCATGCGGGGTCAAAGCCACTTGAGAGCCTCCGGTTTCTGGTCCAAAACTGCCGCCGAGCCGCGCGCCCCAGGCCACCCAGCAGGAGACCCCGATGAGATCCCCGCGCCCGACCCGTGACGCATATGCGCATTTTCGCCCGATGACCACCCGCTGGCGCGACAATGACGTCTACGCTCATCTCAACAACGCGGTCTACTACGAATACGTGGACGCCGCCGTGAATGGCTGGATCATCGACAGCGGCGCGCTAGAGATCCCCGGCGGGGATGTCGTGGGGCTGGTGGTCGAAACCGGCTGCACCTTTCACGCCGCCATCAGCTATCCCGACCGCATCGACACCGGCCTGCGCGTCGACCGCATCGGGTCGTCCTCGGTGCACTATGCCATCGGGATGTTCCGCAATGACGAGATGCAGGCCAGCGCCGCGGCGCGGTTTGTCCATGTCTATGTGGACGCGGCCACCCATCGCCCCACCGCGATCCCGGTCCCGTTCCGCGAGGCGCTGAAGACCCTGCTGATCGGCTAGGGCACAGGGCTGCCGCTCAGGTCCAGTTCGGCAGATCCCCGCCGGGCAGGGCCGCGCGCGCGGCCATGACGTCCTCGGGGGCGATCCCGGCGGTGTCGCAAAAGCTCAGGATCGCCTCGTCGCCCATCGCCAGCAGATGCTCCAGCACGAACCCCAGGAAATCCGGCTCGCCCGCGCGCGCGGCCAGCGCAGCGCCGTCCAGCCCCGACGCCGCCAGGAAAGGGCCCGACCGCTCGGGGTCGGTTGCGATCCAGGAAAGGGCATTCAAAGCAATGGTTTCTGCGTGATCGGGGGACACGATGTTGGCAATCCTTTGGGTGATTCAGGACAGTGTTCCGGCCAGTGTAGGACTTCATTAACCGGAATCATGCCAGATTTTAATCAACCCGGCGCCAGACCGTCGGGATCATGTGGCAAGAAACCTTTGGACGAGAGTTCTCTATGTCGGCACGCCTGCTGATCGTGGATCCGGGATTGCGGTCCGGCCGCCAGATGGCGCGCGCGGTCGCGGCCAGCGGATATGACGTGGCCCTCAGCAGGGATCCGGATGACGCCCGCGCGGCGGCCCGCATCTCGCCGCCCGATCTGATCATCATCGTCGGGGATACACTGCCGCAGGCGGGGCAGCTTCTGACGCGGGGATTTCGCCGCGCGCCGGATACCTCCGGCATCCCGGTCATGCTGACCACGACCCACGAGGACGCGGATCCCTGCGCCGCCTTCGACAGCGGCGCCGAGGATGTGGTGCGCTGGCCCGCCCCCCGACCCGAGTTTCTGGCCCGCGTGCGGCGACTGGTCGGGCTGCGGCTGGCGCTGGACGAATTGTCGCCCGACCGCGCGTTCGAGGGGCCGTCGCGTGCGCCCGCCAACGCGATCGAACTGCGGGCCGCAATCACCGGCAGCGCGCGCATCCTGCGGGCGGGGGGACGCGTGCCGGGCGGGCCGGATCCGCTGCAGTTCATCGCGGATCTGTCGCGGACACCGGCGGCTGTCGCCACCTCGCAGAAGGCGTTGGCCGATCTGGCCCAGGGCGCGGATGCGGATCTGGTGATCCTCGATCCCGCGGGAAACTATGATGGCGAGGTGTTGGCCCTGATCCCCTGGCTGCGCGCCAATCCGCGCACCCGCAACGCAATGATTTTATACCTGTCTGAACCTGTCCCCGACGCTGATGGCGGGTCCGATATCGCCGCGCCCGGCCTGTCCGGCGCGGTGCTGGCGGCCGACCTTGGCGCCGACGATGTGGTCGCCGCGGACGCCAGCCATGCCGAGAAATGGGCCAGGGCCGCAGCCCTGATCCGGCGCAAACGTCGCCTGGACCGCTGCCGGTCGATCATGCGCGACAACCTGGCCCAGGCGCTGACCGATCCGCTGACGCGGCTGCACAACCGCCGCTATGCGCTGGACCATCTCGAACGCATGCGGGCCGAAGCCATGGCCCGGGGCGAATCGATGGCCCTGCTGATGGTGGACATCGACAAGTTCAAGCGGATCAACGACACCTACGGCCACGCCGCCGGCGACCGGGTGCTGCGGGATGTGGCGTCGTGGCTGCGCAACTCGGTCCGCGCGGGCGATCTGATCGCGCGTTTCGGGGGCGAGGAGTTCGTGATCGGCATTCCCAGCACCACCACGGACGAGGCCGGGCTCGCCGCCGAACGCATCCGCGGCGCTGTCGCCTCGGCGGTGATCCCGGTGTGCAAGGATGCGGGATCGGGCGGGGTGACGGTCAGTGTCGGCATCGCCCTGTCGGATCCCGACCACGAGGAGGATCTGAGCGACATCATGGCCCGCGCGGATGCGGCGCTCTATCGGTCCAAGGCATCGGGCCGCAACTGCGTCCGCCTGGATGGCGCCCAGGCGGCGTGAGTTGCAGCATTGTGCGAGGCGCTGCCTCGCGCTCCGGAGTATTTCCAAACAGAAAGAAGGGGCCCTTT
>CAYWND010000307.1:0-4235 GCA_964459085.1 uncultured Oceanibium sp.
CTGACGCCCGACGGTGTGCGGCAGTTGTCTTCCAGCACGAAAAACTCGTCGATGCCGGTGCGCACAAGATCCACGCCGACGATATGGCTGTAGATGTTGCGCGCGGGCGAGATGCCGATCACCGAAGGTTCGTAGGCCTCGTTTCCGAACACCAGATCGGCAGGGATCTTTCCTGCCTTGATGAACTCGCGCCGATGATAAACATCGTGCAGGAACGCGTTCAGGGCCCGGGCGCGCTGTTTGACGCCGCGTTCCAGCCGCATCCACTCGGGTTCGGTAAAGACGCGCGGCATCATGTCGAACGGGATCAGGCGTTCTGTGGTCTCTTCATTTCCGTAAACCGCAAAGGTGATCCCGATCCTGCGAAAGATGGTCTCGGCCTCGGCCTGCTTCTGGTCAAAGACCTCGGGCGGGGTCGCGTCGATCCAGTCGGTCAGGCGGCGATACGGCTCGCGTACGGTATCGCCATCATACATCTCGTTGAAAAAGCGTGTGGCCACCCCGGTCCTCCTGTCCCGTTCAAAGCTTTCAAATTGTTCGGGGAATGGCAAGGGCTGGTGCAAGGTGCTGGTTGGGCATCGCGGATGCGCCCACCGAATTGGCAAGTCGGCTTCCCGATGCCGCAAGATTGCCCAGACCTGTCCGCCGAAACCAGCCGGGTCCCCGCGCCTGAAAAACCCCTGTCGATCCGTGGTCTCGGCCCCTAGGGTGGGCCGGACGACAACAGTTCGAAAGGCGAGCCATGCGACGCGTCATTGCTATCATCGGGGGCAGCGGGCTTTATGGGATCGAGGGGCTAGAGGGCGACTGGCGCACTGTCGACAGCCCGTTCGGCACGCCATCGGATCAGTTGCTGATCGGACGGCTGGACGAGACGGATGTGGTGTTTCTGCCCCGGCACGGACGCGGACATGTCCTGTCGCCCAGCACGATCAACTACCGCGCCAATATCGACGCGCTGAAACGGGTGGGCGTGACGGATGTGATCTCGGTCTCGGCTGTGGGGTCGTTCCGGGACGAGATGGCTCCGGGTGACTTTGTGCTGGTCGATCAGTTCATCGACCGCACCGTGGTCCGCGAAAGCAGTTTCTTTGGGTCCGGCTGCGTGGCGCATGTGGCACTGGCCGATCCGGTGTGCGGCCGGTTGCGCGGGTTGCTGGCCCAGGCCGCAGCGCAGGTTGGCGTCACCGCGCATGACGGCGGGACCTATCTGGCGATGGAGGGACCTCAGTTCTCGACCCTGGCCGAAAGCCGGATGTATCGCGAAAGCTGGGGCGCGTCGGTGATCGGCATGACCAACATGCCCGAGGCCAAGCTCGCGCGCGAGGCCGAGCTTTGCTATGCCACCGTCGCCATGGTCACCGACTATGACAGCTGGCACCCCGATCATGGCGAAGTGGATGTCGCAAAGGTGCTGGAGACGATGCACGCCAATGTCGACAATGCCCGCGCCCTGATCCGCAAGGTCGTGCCGATGATGGCCGGGGATTTCAGCTGCGACAGGGGATGCAACCAGGCGCTGGACAACGCGATCATGACACCGCCCACGCACCGCGATCCGGTGCTGATGGGCAAGTTGGACGCGATCGCCGGACGCGTGCTGTCCGGAACATGAAGAAATTCACTATCATTTAAGATAAAGTCGATATCGCACGAACAAGACGTGCTGGTACTGGGAGCTTTGGATGATTACGCCGGTCTTGTTGTGTGGTGGAACGGGGACGCGGTTGTGGCCGTTGTCGCGCAAAAGCTATCCCAAGCAGTTTGCTCAGGTCTTGGGCGAGAACAGCTTGTTCCAGTCCTCGGCGTTGCGGTCGTCGGGACAGGGATTTGCCGCGCCGATCCTGCTGACGGCATCGGACTTCCGGTTCATCGTGACCGAGCAATTGCAAGAGGCGGGGATCGACAAGGGTGCGATCCTGATCGAACCTGAGGGCCGCAATACAGCCCCTGCCACGCTGGCCGCAGCACTCTATCTGGCGCAGACTGATCCAGATGCGATCATGCTGGTCGCGCCATCTGACCACGTGATCCCCGACATCAATGCCTTTCGCGAGGCGGTCGCAACCGCGGCGGGCGAGGCGCGGAACGGGCGGCTGGTGACATTGGGCATCCCGCCGACCCATCCCGAAACGGGTTACGGGTATCTTCAGGTCGATGGCCCGGTGCCTGACGATCATTTCGGATCGGTGCCTCTGGGGCGCTTCGTCGAAAAACCCGGCCCGGCCGAAGCTGAACGAATGCTGCAGCAAGGCGGTTATCTGTGGAATGCGGGCATCTTTGTATTCTCGGCCGCGACGATCATCGCCGCGTTCGAGGCATGCGCCCCAGATCTGGTCGATCCAGTCCGCCGCGCCATCGATGGCGCCGAACGGGATCTGGGCTTTCTGCGCCTGGCCAGCGATGCCTGGGACGAGGTCGAGTCGGTGTCGCTGGACTATGCGGTCATGGAAAAGGCGGACAATCTGTCCGTGGTTCCCTTCGCCGCCGGCTGGTCCGATCTGGGCAGTTGGGAGGCCGTCTGGCGCGAACAGGGACCGGACGCGGATGGCGTTGCACTTGGCGGGCATGCAACCGGTCTGGATTGCCACGACACGCTGCTGAGGTCCGAGGTTGAGGGGCAGGAAATTGTTGGCATCGGGCTGGATAACATCGTCGCGGTCGCGATGCCCGACGCGGTTCTGGTCGCCGACAAGCGCCGCACCCAGGACGTGCGCCAGGCGGTCACCGCGCTGAAGGCCAAATCGGCCAAGCAGGCGGAACAGTTCCCGCGCGATTACCGCCCCTGGGGCTGGTTCGAAAGCCTGGTGATCGGCGACCGGTTCCAGGTCAAGCGGATCGTCGTCAAGGCCGGTGGAATTCTCAGCCTGCAATCCCATGTGCACCGCGCCGAACACTGGATCGTCGTTGGCGGAACGGCCAAAGTGACCGTCGGGGACGAAATCAAGCTGATCAGCGAAAACCAGTCGATCTATATCCCGCTGGGCGAAAAGCACCGGATGGAAAATCCCGGCAAGGTCCCCCTGACCCTGATCGAGGT
The DNA here is from genome assembly GCA_964459085.1 of uncultured Oceanibium sp. Classification (GTDB taxonomy): domain Bacteria; phylum Pseudomonadota; class Alphaproteobacteria; order Rhodobacterales; family Rhodobacteraceae; genus Halovulum. The sequence continues at coordinate 3,041 of CAYWND010000307.1, forward strand.
TCAGACCGGTGCGTATTTGGGCGAGGATGACATCCTGCGCTACGAGGACGCCTATGCCCGCGGCTGATTTCGTTCGCGGTGGATCATCGCCGCGCGACCGCGGCTAGCCCCGCATGACGCTGCCACTGGGATCGTGAGGCGACGCCGGGATAACCGTTGCCCTGCGGGGCTGGCCCACAACATGAACCGTCAGTTCTGACCCTTCGGCAGCATGCTCGCGGTCGATCAGGGCCATGGCCATCGACTTTTGCACCGTGTGGCCATAGCCGCCCGAGGTCACGAACCCGACCTTGTCGTCCCCGGCCCAGACCGGTTCATACCCACTGGCATCCGCATCGCCCGCGTCGACCTCGAGCGTGACCAGCAATTTGTCCGGCCCGTTGCCATCCCGCTCTGCCATTGCCGCTTCGGCACCTATGAAGGCGCCCTTGTCCCAGGCGATCCACCGGTCCATGCCGGTCATGCCAGCCGTGTAGGCCTGGGTGAATTCGGCCGACCAGATGCCGAAACTCTTTTCCAGCCGCAGGCTGAGCAGGGCGTTATAGCCATACTCGCCGATCCCGTGATCGGCCCCCGCCTGAAGCAGCATCTCGCGCAGGGCGATGTGTTCGTTCGCGCGGCAGTGGATTTCATAGCCCAGCTCGCCCGCGACCGACAGGCGTCCGACCTTGCACTGCAACAGCCCCAGATCGAAGGTCCCGCAGCCCATGAAGGGTAGTGCTGCGATATCGTCCTGGGTGACCGCTTGCATCACTTTCAGCGCATTGGGCCCGGATACCGAGAACCCGAATATCTCGTCACCCAGGTCGCGGACCGTCACGCCGTCTTCCATATGGTCCTGGAACCAGCGCATATGCCATTCGCGCAAATAGTAGGATCCCATGATCCACCAGGTTCCATCGCCCCAGTTGAACACCGTCAGGTCGCCTTTCAGGCGGCCGTCCGGGGCCAGCATCGGGGCCAACCTGGCCCGCCCCGGTGCCGGCAGTTTCGAGGCCATCAACCGGTCCAGCCAGCGTTCGGCATTCGGACCAGTCACCTCGAACCGCGAAAAGCCGGATATATCCAGCAGCCCAACATTCTGACGGACGTTTTTGCATTCGGCCGCCACGATGTCGAAGGCGTTCGACCGCTTCAGGGACGGCGTTTCCTCGAACCCCTGCGGCGCAAAATAGAGCGGCACTTCGAGGCCCCA
>CAYWND010000308.1:0-4229 GCA_964459085.1 uncultured Oceanibium sp.
TTTAAGGGGACGTCCGATGAACAAGTTGCTTTGCCTTGCCCTCCTACCTTTGCTTCTGGGCGCCAGCGCGGCCATGGCGCATGACGACGAAGAGTGCCGGTTGTATCACGAGGCGGTCTGCGACGAGACCGCGACCGACCCCAAGGATTGGAATGCCTGCGCCGTCATCGTGGCCGATGTCTGCGACGGGCATGTCGATCCGGCCCACGGCACACAGGGGAAATTCACCGCGGGTGTCGACCGCAGGCTCGAAACAAAGATCGCCCGCGATCTCAAGCGCCTGAAACTTCAGCGCGTCCAGACACCAAAGACCGTGATCCGGTCACATAGCCTCAAGTCAAACGCGCTGACATCCGGGAACTGACGCAATGGGCGGGGGCCACACCCTCGTCACTTGCGACCGGCCGGTGGCCCCACCCCTCAAATCATATCCGCGTCCCAGTCGCGGGCGTCGGGCCATTCGATGATCTTGGCGATCACCATGTGCCGATAGGCCGTCAGCACCGCGTCCATCCGGTTGTGCCAGCCCCGGCCCTGGGACCGGAACCATTTCACCGTGTCCTTGTCCAGGCGGATCGTGATCCGCTCTTTTTCCGGGACCGTCGGCGCGATCTCGTGCATGCGGTGCCACTCTTTCGGGATCATGTCCCTGCGGGCGACGAAGTCGCGCCACTCCAACCGGGTCTCGTGCAGCGCGATCATCGCCTTCTTGTGCGACCGGCGTTCGGTCGCGGTTTTGCGTTTGCGGTCTGTCATCCGCCCACCTTTCCAAATGCGTTAAGGAATGGTGGCCAGCGTTGCACAGTCCGGTAAACTTTTTCCGGCGGCACCGTACGCACCACCCGGTGGCCATACGCTTGCTGTACGCGTGCTGTACGCTTGTCAGCTTTCGCGTCGTGGGGCATGTAACATTCCCATGGCCAAGCTCTATTTCAACTATTCGACCATGAATGCCGGCAAGAGCACCGTTCTGCTGCAGGCGTCCTATAACTACAATGAACGCGGGATGCAGACCTATCTGCTGACCGCCGATTTTGATGATCGCGCGGGCGAGGTGGGCCAGATTACCAGCCGTATCGGCATCTCGGCGCCTGCGGACACCTTCAATCAAACCACTGATCTGTTTGAGAAAATTCAGGCGCGTCTGGCGCAGGGCCCGGTCGCCTGCATCCTGCTGGACGAGGCGCAGTGGCTGACCGAGACGCAGGTCTGGCAACTGGCCCGCGCCGTCGATGATCTGAACGTGCCGGTGATGGCCTACGGATTGCGTGTGGATTTCCAGGGCAAGCTGTTTCCCGGCTCGGCCACCCTTCTGGCGCTGGCCGACGAGATGCGCGAGGTGCGCACGATCTGTCATTGCGGAAAAAAGGCCACTATGGTTATCCGCTTGGATTCCCAGGGAAATCCCCTGCGCGAAGGGCCCCAGATCCAGGTCGGTGGCAACGACACCTACGTCTCGCTATGTCGCAAACACTGGCGTGAAAAAATGGAAACCTGACCTTAACCCTGATCTGTTAGGCTCAGCACATCCTTTGTCCCGGCGCGACCTCGTGGTCCGGCGCGATCAGGACCACGGCGTCGTTGTCGTCCATGACGCCCAGCACCAGAACCTCGGACATGAACGGCCCGATCTGTCTTGGTGGAAAATTAACCACGCCCATCACCATCCGGCCGACCAGGGTGTCGGGCGCGTAGTGTTCCGTGATCTGGGCCGACGACTTTCGCTCGCCGATCTCGGGGCCGAAGTCGATCCAGATCTTGATGGCGGGCTTGCGGGCCTCGGGGAAGGGCTCGGCGCGGATCACCCGGCCTGCGCGAATATCCACCTTGAGAAAGTCGTCGAACGATATGTCGGTCATCTGCGCCTCGCTAACTGCCTGTCAGACATACGAAAAAACCGCGTCCGGGACAATGCCCGAACGCGGTCTCGCAGTCTGTTTTGGGAGGAACCAGACCTTACGATTTCATGCTGTCGGCAAGCTGCTTCAGCTCTTCGACCGAATCCTTGACCCGCGCCGACACGATCTCGAACGCGTCCGTATTGGCCTTCTGCGCGGTCTCGGCCAGATCTTTCATATTCTCCAGCGCCTTCTCGAAGGCTGCCTTGGCGATGTCGGCTTTGGCCTTCGCGGACTCGGCGTCCACCGTCAGATCCATGTCCTTGATCTGGGCCTGCGCCTGCGAGAGCGTTTCCTCGAAGATCTTGACCTGCTTGGAAAACAGCTCCTGATACCCGGCCGCTGCCGCCTGGTTGGCCGCAACCAGCGCGTCCATGTTTTTCTTCTGCGCGGCAAACAACGCCTCGGCGTCGATCTGCGGCAGCTTGGCGTCCGCGAACGCTTTGGAAAAGTCATATTCCTTGAAGAAGGCCATGACCTTCTCGGGGTCGTAGGTGAAGTCCTTGTCGATCATCGGGAACCTCCGTCACTCGGTTGACGAGGATATATTGTGCGGCGCACAAAATGTCAAGGCGTAATTGTGCAGTGCACAATTCTCAGCTTTGCGCGGCCAGTTCCCGGCTGCGCTCGGCGGCCGCCCCGACGGTCCGCACGATCAGCGGGGGCAGTCCTGCTTGGGGGTCCATCAGCACTTCCAGACCCGCCTGGGTGGTGCCGTTGGGACTGGTCACGTTCTGGCGCAAGACCCCCGGCGGTTCCCCTGCCTCGACCGCCAGCGCGCCCGCCCCGGCCACGGTGGCCCGGGCCAGCGTCATGGCCATCTCGGGCGGCAGACCCTCGGCCACGCCCGCCGCGGCAAGGCATTCGATCAGGTGAAACACATAGGCCGGGCCCGAACCGGACAGGCCCGTGACCGCGTCCATCTGCGCCTCGGTCTGCAGCCGGACGGTGTCGCCGATGGCGGCAAGCAGCGCCTCGGACAGCGCAAGCTGCGCCTCGCTGACATTGCCGTTTCCGATGATTGCCGTGATGCCCTTGTTTATCGCCGCAGGCGTGTTGGGCATGGCCCGCACAATCGCGACATCCCCACCCAGCGCCTGTTCAAAGGCCGAGATCGGCGTGCCCGCCGCGATCGACAAAAAGAGCGTATCCTGCGCGCCCAACCCCGCCAGCGCGGGCAAGGCCTGGGACATGGTCTGCGGCTTGACCGCGATCATGCACACCGCAGGTGCCGGGGGCAGGTCCGCGTTCAACCGCAGCCCCCGGCCTTGCAAACCCGTCAGCCAGTCGGACGGCGCTGGATCGACGACATCGACCCGGGACGGATCCAGACCCGCGTCCAGCCATCCCGCCAGCATCGCGGATCCCATCTTGCCGCATCCGATCAGCAGCAGGCCGCGGTCAAAGACGCTCTCCAACGACATCGCTGGTCCTTTCTTTCGGGGTGTCTGGCCTGCAGCGGCCCCATGGCGCCGGCCCGGTGCAGGCGCGCGCCCGTCCGGGCGCGCGGTCAATCAGGCGCGGCCGTCGGCCTCGGCCCTGGCGCTGTTCATCCCCTCCGCTGGGGCTTCGTCCCCCCAGCAGACCATCTGGAAGGCGGGGAAAAACCGCTCGCAGGCCGTCACCGCCCGGCGCACCATCTCGGTGATCTGTTCGGCCGATGCGGTCGCGCCCCCGGCCAGAACCAGACCGTAGCGATAGACCATCAGACCCTGTTCCGGCCACAGCGTGAAGGCCCCCGACCAGCACTTGTCATTGGCCCGCTCCATCGCGTCCAGCAAGGCCGGTATCTTGTCCTCGGGCGGGGACATATCGAAGGCCGAGATCAGGCGCAGTGTCTCGTCATATCCCGACCAGGCCAGGGTCAGCGAATAGGTCCGCCAACTGCCCTCGATCGCCATTGCGATCTGGTCGTCCGCCACCCGGTCGAAATCCCACTCGTGCCGTTCGGCAAGGGTCTCGACGATGTCGATGGGGTGAAGCTCTTCGGTGAGAAAGTCCTGTTCGACACTGCTCATGCCTGGTCCCTCTATTTGTGGCCACGGGCGGAGCTGGACCCCGCAAGGGGCTGTGGGGATGTCAATAGGTCGCCGAAATCAGTGGCGACCCTACTAGATATCGTTATCTCATTTTGCGGGACTGTAAAGAGGAATTTGGTAAACGATTTGTGGCGGTCGGTGTCAGCGGGGTCAGGTGCCGCATAACCGTGCAGAAAGCGCGGCAGCAACCCCTGCCCCATCGGATACACGAATGGAATATAACAGCGCAAAGCCCCCTGGACCGCCGGGCTCACACGTTCGCAAAGGCGGCGTCGCTAGCCGTCAGACTTCC
>CAYWND010000309.1:0-4221 GCA_964459085.1 uncultured Oceanibium sp.
GTGCGCGGGTGGATGATTGCCACGGCAGAAAGCTGCACGGGCGGGATGATCGCCGCCGCGTTGACGGATGTGCCCGGCAGTTCCGACGTGGTCGATTGCGGCTTTGTCACCTATTCCAACAGTGCGAAACAGGCGCTGCTGGGCGTACCAGCGTCTACACTGACCGACCACGGTGCGGTGTCCGCCCAAGTGGCATGCGCCATGGCGCAAGGCGCGCTCGACAGGTCGCAAGCGCACGTGGCCGTGGCGGTCACAGGCATCGCCGGGCCAGGCGGCGGATCGACGGAAAAGCCCGAAGGCCTGGTTTGGTTCGCAGTCGCGACCCGGGACACCGCCCCTGCAGCCCAAGAACACCTGTTCGGCCCAATCGGGCGCGCAGAGGTCCGCACGGCGACTGTCGAAGTCGCGTTGGAGTTGGTTTTGCAGGCCGCCACCAACACGTGATGGGCAACCTGCGTATTCCCTGATGATCCGGCGGCCGCCCCTTGGCATTCTGCCTTGACCCCGCACCTGGCCAGCCATTTAATGCGCCGATGATTCATCCGCGCTATGCCCCTGTTCTTTTCAGTCTGCTGACCAGTGGCTTTATGTCCATGATGGTGTCGGGGATATAGACTGCGCGGGCGACCGGGCTGGTCGACGGGTTCGGCGCAGCTTGGATGTCAGCCTGGTTCACAAGCTGGCCAATCGCCTTTGCGGCCCTTTTGGTCGTTGCTCCGGTTGTGCGCCGGATCGTGGCACACATGACCCGGCAAGACTGACGCCCCTATCCGTAAAGGTCGCGCGCCCGGTCTTCGAAGGCGCGCACGATCCGCTGCATCGCCTCGTTGAATACGATCCCGATGATTGCTTGCAGCGCACGGGACCGAAACTCGAAATCAACATAGAACCGGACCCGGCAGCGATCTTCGGCCAGGGGTTCGAACGTCCAGTGGTTGTCCAGATAGCGAAACGGGCCGTCCAAATACTTCACATCTATCTGGCGATCCTGGGGATGCAGCGTCACCCGGCTGGTAAACCGCTCGCGAAACAGCTTGAACGACACCACCAGATCCGCATCGATAACCGATCCGTCCGGCGTGCCACGTTCGCTGCGGATACGCGTGGCCGCGCACCAAGGCAGAAACTCGGGGTACGAACGGATATCGGCCACCAGTGCATAGAGCTGGTCGGCCGAGTAGTTCATTTCGCGATCTTCGCTGTGCGTAGGCATGGCGTTTATCTGAACCGCCCGCTAGGGTCTGCCAAGGGTGACAATGTCGCAGATCGGGTCTCGAGGATAATCGTGGCAAATGAACAACCGCCTTATGTGATCGACCGTATGATTTCAGCCAAGGCGATCGCGGCCCGTGTCGAGGATCTGGCGCGCAACATCTCGGCTCACTTCGCAGGCACCGACAAGCTGGTCGTGGTGGGATTGCTGCGCGGATCGTTCGTCTTCATTGCCGATCTGGTGCGCGAGTTGGACCTGCCGGTCGAGGTCGATTTCCTCGAGGCATCGTCTTATGGCAATTCGACCGAATCCAGCCGCGAGGTGCGCATTCTCAAGGACCTTCGCGGCGAGATCGAAGGGCGCGACGTCCTGGTGGTCGAGGACATCGTCGACACCGGTCACACGCTGGCCCACGTCCTGGACATCCTGCGCACGCGCAAACCCGCCCGGCTGGAGGTCTGCGCCCTGCTGGACAAGCCATCGCGGCGCGAGGTCGACGTCAAGGCAACCTGGACCGGCTTCGAGATCCCGGATGAATTTGTCGTGGGCTATGGCATCGACTACGCCCAGCGGAACCGCAACCTGCCTCATATCGGCAAAGTGCGATTTACAGGCTGAACCCGTCGTCTGCTGGTCGGGCTGCGCAAGGCGCCATCGGGCGGTGCCTTGCGGAAAGGTTCCAGGGTCCGGCGTTACGCCACCGTCGCCGTATCGCTAACCTTCTCCATCGTATTGATCGAGATATGCGGCCAGCGGATCGGCCCTGGCTGGGCATCCCGACGCGGACGGAAAAAGTCCAGGATCACGACCTGCAGATATTGCAGCCGAAGCTTGGGATTGCCGTTTGCGTCCTTCTCGGCCAACTCCTGGATCCAGAACGTCGACTTCATGTCTGCCGCATTCGCCTGCTTGACGATGAAGGGGATGTTGACCACCCCGCCCGATGCCAACGCTGTATCCAGGTCCAGTTCGGTCGTGCGCACGATATCAGCGCCCTGGTTTGCCGCCTGCAACAACGCTGTGGTGTCTGTCGGCAGAAAGCCCGGAAATGCTGCGACGCCCTCTAGAACCCCTTTAAAGGGGTCATCCTCGAAATGCTTATAGGGCTGCAGGTAGGGATTGGCATTCAGATCCTGGGACACACCGATCGGCAGTGCCGAAATATTGCCCGGGATCTGCGGCGCGCCGTCATGCACCCGACTGCGCCCCATCGCAAGGGCCGAGTCGCCGTGCGGAATGGTCGCCAATCTGGCGATGTCGATATTGTCGGTCTGCTCGTTGAGCATGTTCAGGAACAGGCCAGGTTCGTGATGGATGGCAAGATCCGGGCCACCAGCCTCGCCGCTGACCGGAAAATCCTCGGCCGCGATCTGGCTGATGGTCTGCTGGTAGTCCAGCGTCACGATCCGCTGATCGGTCTGGCTGCTGGCCCCGTTGACCTTGATGCCTCGGTTTGGCACGCCCTTGTCAACCAATGAGAAGACCAGGTCTTCGTTCTACTGGTTCATCAGAACCCGATAGTTGAACCCCCCTCCCGGGGGCGTCGCAAACGGCAGAGCGATCAGGTTCCAGCCCCGCCCCTCCAGGTTCGGGCGATTCGACCAGGTACCCGGCAGCAGCTTTAGCGGCCCAAGATCCTCGTCAAACGGCTTCGCCTTTTCGATATAGCGGCCGGATTTCACGTACTTTTGTGCAAGGTCCGGATTTTCCATCTGAGTACCCTTTCAAAAAATGTCTGCTTGAAACGCTGACACGGTCTCAGATGCCACGTCGCCATGTCGACCACGCAAGCCCACGCGCCGTGAGCAAACTCACCAGCGCGCGTCGATCATCAGTCCAAGGGGTCAGTCCGCCAGTTTGGCCTGCCGGGCCGCGCGCAAGCGCGCAAAGTCATCGCCCGCATGATAGCTGGACCGCGTCAAGGGCGTGGCCGACACCATCAGGAAGCCCTTGCCATAAGCGGCCTTTTCATAGGAGGCAAACTCGTCAGGCGTCACGAACCGGTCGACCGCGTGATGTTTGGGCGTCGGCGCCAAATATTGGCCGACGGTCAGGAAATCCACATCCGCCGCGCGCATGTCATCCATGACCTGCAGCACCGCCTGGCGGTCCTCGCCCAGCCCGACCATGATGCCCGACTTGGTGAACATCGACGGATCCAGATCCTTCACCCGCTGCAGCAGACGCAGAGAGTGGAAATACCGCGCACCAGGCCGCACCTCCGGGTAGAGGCCGGGGACCGTTTCGAGGTTGTGATTGAACACGTCCGGTCTGGCCTCGACCACGGCCTCAAGCGCACTGTCCGGACATTTCAGGAAATCGGGCGTCAGTACCTCGATCGTCGTTCCCGGCGTCTTGCGGCGCACCGCTCGAATGGTCTGGGCAATGTGTTCGGCACCGCCATCTTCCAGATCGTCGCGGTCGACCGAGGTGATGACCACATGGTTCAACCCCAGCTTCTCCACCGCGACCGCCACCCGTCCTGGCTCGAACGGATCCAGCGTATCGGGCCGCCCGGTCGCGACATTGCAGAAGGTACAGCCGCGCGTACAGATCTCGCCCATGATCATCATGGTGGCGTGACCCTGGCTCCAGCACTCGCCCACATTCGGGCACCCAGCCTCTTCGCAGACCGTCACCAGCTTGTTTTCACGCATGATTTTCGCAGTATCGCGATAGCCCTGGCTGGTCGGTGCCTTGACCCGAATCCAGTCAGGCTTGCGCAGAACCGGCGCGTCAGACTGCTTCTGCTTCTCTGGATGCCGCTCGGCGCGGTCCTTGAGATTACGGGCCTTCGGGTCATGTGGCGACATGTTCGATCTTTCCTGCGGTTGTCTTCGATATAACCTCAACGACAACATTTGTCAGCGTATAGTCCGCGCAAGTCGGCTATGCCGCAAGCGCATTCAAGAATTAAGTTTAGCACTAAATCATATCCAGTTTCCACTCTTGTTCCGGAACAATGACTGCAAGCCATAATCGTCGGACCCCGTAATCGTAACAAGTTG
>CAYWND010000310.1:0-4216 GCA_964459085.1 uncultured Oceanibium sp.
GCTGATCCCGCCCTCGGCGATCCTGGTGATCTACGCGATCATCGTGGAACAGGATGTGGGCGCGTTGCTGCTGGCGGGATTTCTGCCGGGGTTGTTTTCAGCGGTGATCTATGGCGGGCTGGTGGTCGGAATGGCGCTGACCTTCCGCAACTTCGGACCGCCCGTTTCTGGGTTCACCTGGGGCGAGCGGTTCCGGTCATTGCCGCCCGCGTTCCCGATCTTTTTCGTGGTCGTGATCATCATCTTCTTCATCTACAACCCGCTGGGTGGCGATGCCTGGGGCACGCCGACCGAGGGCGGGGCGCTGGGCGCGTTCGTGGTGTTCCTGATGGCTCTGTATCGCGGCATGCGATGGCCGCAGCTGAAGGACGCGCTGCTGGAGACCGCCAAGCTGGCGGTGATGATCTTTACCATCATCTGGGGCGTGCTGATCTATGTCCGGTTCCTGGGCTTTGCCGATCTGCCAGGGGCGTTCTCGGACTGGATCACGTCGCTGGACCAGTCGCCGATGTTGACGCTGGTGCTGATCCTGCTGGCCTATGACATCCTGGGCATGTTCATGGATGCGATCGGGATGCTTCTGTTGACCCTGCCGGTGGTGTTCCCGGCGATCATCGCGCTGAATGGCGGCGAGGGGGTGGCGGCGGCCGACAGTGCCTTTGGCATGAGCAGCGTGGAATGCGGGATCTGGTTCGGGATCATCGTGGTCAAGATGGCCGAGCTGTGTCTGATCACGCCGCCCATAGGGCTGAACTGTTTTGTGGTGGCCGGGGTGCGGCCGGACATCACCGTTCAGGACGTGTTCAAGGGCGCGTCACCGTTCTTTGTGGCCGACGCGCTTACGATTGCCGGACTGATCGCGTTTCCGGGCATCGTCTTGTGGCTGCCGGGGCAGTTGTTGGGATAGAGGCAATCAAGCGGTGTCCGCTGGCGCGGACGTAACTTTGTGCGCCGGAAAATCCTGACGGATTTCTCCGCCACAGTGTAAGGATGCTAAGAAGCCCTGACCTTGGGTCAGGGCGGTGTCAAGCGTGTCGTGGGCCGGACGGCGCCTCAAGGACACGCGCCTGCGGCGTCGGCTGTCGCCGATCCTTGACCCGCCGTCCGGCCCACGGCCTTTAGTCCAGGCGGACGGCGGCACCCGATCCGCGATCGGCGGAGGACCAGCCGGACTGGTTGAGCACGTAGTTCGACCCGATGGCGATCACGGCGATGGCGATGAAGGCGAGCATCATGGCTTTCATGTCAGTCGGTTCCTTGTGTGGCGCTGCGCAGGTAGTCGATCAGGTCACGCCGATCCTGCGCCTTGGCGATGCGTTGCATCGGCATTTTCGAGCCCGGAGTATAGTGGTCGGGGCCGATATCGAACAGCTTGTCGATGGTGTCGTCGTTCCAGATCAGATCCGCGCCCCTGAGTGCGTCCGAATAGGCATAGCCGGGCAGGGTTCCGGCGCGGCGGCCAAAGAGGCCGTGCAGGCTGGGGCCCGCGCGGCGGGCGGTGTCGGGGGTCAGCGTGTGGCAGATCGAGCACTTGCGGGCGAACTGGCGTTCACCATTGGACATGGTTTCGGGCTTTTTCAGGAAGCTCCGTTCGCCCGTGCCGATCCGGGTTGCCGGGTCCGCACCGTCGAGCGGCCAGGCGAAGGCCTCGTCATCGATGCCGGCGGCAAAGAGGCGGGTGCCGTCCTGGGTGTAGTCCAGCGCCCAGACCGGGCCGCGCACGGCGGCACGAAAGTCGTGCACAAGCCGCCAGGTCGTGGTGTCGACGATCATGATATAGCCCTCGCCATCGCCCACGGCGATCTGGCCACCATCTGGGCGGCGGGCCAGGGCCAGGACAGGGCGACGCCCCGCCGTCAGGTCGGCGAGCTCTGCCCCCGTGTCGAGGTCGAGGATCCGGGTACCGCCATCAAGTGCGCCATAGGCCAGCCAGCCCGCGGCGTTATCGACCAGCACCTGGTTGATACCAAATCCGTGCCGGACGAGCGCGCGGCTGTCACCGGTGGCCATGTCCCACTGGCGGATCGTGCCGTCTGACGAGGCGCTGTAGAGGGTCGCGCCGTCCGCCGAAAACGCGACGTCGTTGACGTTGCTGTCATGCCCCGTGAGCCAGCGGATCAGGCTAGCATTTGTGATGTTCCAGATCCCGATACTGCCATCCCAGCTGGCCGAGGCCAGCATCTGACCATGGGCGGCGAGGCCCTGGATCTTGCCCTTGTGCCCTTCGAGCCGCTGGCTGGTCCCCAGGCCAAGGTCCCACAGCAGCACTGAAAAGTCGTCCCCGCCCGAGGCCGCGGTGGTGTCATCGATGAAGATCACCGAATTGACCGCGGCACGGTGACCCTCCAGCCAGGTAGGTTCGGGGGCTGACAGCGGCCAGTAGCCCACGGAGTAGTCAAAGCTGGCGGTCAGGGCGTGGGTGCCGTTGACATCCAGGGCCATCACGGGGCCGCCATGGCCCTGCAGTTTGAGAAAATCAGCCGCAGAGACGGCGCTGGCACAAAGTGCCAGCGCAAGGGCCAGACCGGCAGGGCGTGGCAGCGCCATTGCGGGTCTATTCCGCCGGTGTGGCCTGTGGCGGTGCTGCGCCTTCCTTGGCCTGCACCTCGTCGACCCAGAGCGAATGATGCTCTTTCGCCCAGTTCAGATCGACCTGACCGGACCCCATGGCGGCATAGGCGCCCTCCATCCCGACCGAGCCGATATAGATATGAGCGATTACGATCGCCATCAGCACAAAGGACACTATGGCGTGCCAGGCCTGGGCCAGCTGCATTTCCTGATGCGGGGCCAGGGTTTCCGGCAGCGGCGCCATGCCGATCAACCCGGGCACGCCAAACGCGTTGAGCTTGGCAAAGGTGGGGGCGAACATGTTGTATTCGAACGGGAAGAGCAGGGCTATGCCCGAGGCCGAGATCGATCCGCCCAGCAGGATCACCGACCAGAAGATGATCTTTTGGCCTGCGTTGAACTTCTTGGCGGGCGGGTGCGATTTGCCGATGATCCCGCCGCCCTTGGCAAACCAGACCAGGTCGTGGCGCGAGGGCAGATTGTGGATCACCCAGAACACGAAGACCAGGATCAGGGCCAGCATGAAGGCCCACGAGACGTTGTTGTGAACCCATTTCGAATAAATCAGGATCACCGAATTGGCCTCTTTCCCGAAAGCGGGGATCAGGACCGTGCGGCCGAACAGCGACAGAAGGCCGGTGATACCCAGCAGGATGAAGGATCCCGCCAACAGCCAGTGGCCAAAGCGTTCGATGGGCTTGAACCTTTCAATGGTGCTTCCGGCACGTCCATGACTGATGCGGATCTTGCCGCGCAGCAGGAAAAACAGCACCAAAGCGCCAAGCGTGCCCAAGAGCAGGTATCCGCCATAGGTCTTGAGCGGGCCTTCGCGGAATGCCAGCCATTGCATTCCGGCGTCCTGCATCAGGACCCCGGCGGCGGGGCTGTCGGTGGACACCGTGACGTCTGCCGTGCCGAAGCGCAGGCCCTCCCAGATCAGGCTGTCGGACGAGGCGCCGAGCGTGCCCAGCAATCCGGCTCCGGCGCCCGCTGCAGTGCCGTCATCCGGGGCCAGCAGCGATCTGTTTTCGCGCCGTTCCCCTTCACCGCGCTGGCGGGCGAGGATGTCTTCCAATGTGGATGCGCCGCCCGTAGCGCTGCGGTCGATCGGGGCAGGGGGCTCTGTCGCCTCTTGGGCGGGGGCCTGTCCCACGAAAAAGGCCATGATGGCAAAGATCAACACTACCTGGCGCGCAATCATTTTTAGTCCTCCCCACGCGTCTGCCGATAGACCGAGGGGCGGGCATTTCTGCCCGCCCCCCTTAAGTTTAGGTCAACCAAGAGGCTGAGCAAGTTGTCTCAGCCGCCTTTCTGGTCGTAGGCGGTTCCCCACCCCCAGGCGCCCGAACCGAAGCCGCGGGCCACCACACGCTCGCGGTAGATGGCGGATACGTCGTCGCCATCGCCCGCCAACAGGGCCTTGGTCGAGCACATCTCGGCGCAGATGGGCAGTTTGCCCTCGGCGATCCGGTTCCGCCCGTATTTGGCGAACTCGGCCGTCGAGTGCGTTTCTTCCGGGCCACCGGCGCAGAAGGTACATTTGTCCATCTTGCCGCGCGATCCGAAGTTGCCCGCCTGCGGGTATTGCGGCGCGCCGAACGGGCACGCATAGAAGCAATAACCGCAGCCAATGCACAGGTCCTTG
>CAYWND010000311.1:0-4196 GCA_964459085.1 uncultured Oceanibium sp.
CCCCGACTGCTGGCGTCGCTGGCGGCGGTGCTGCGTGACAGCAAGGCACGGCAGTCGCTGAACGCGACCTCGACCCGGTCAATCCTGGACTCTGTTGCAACGCGTCTGGACGAGGCGCGGGATATCACCCGCTATATCATCAACCTTCTGATTTTCCTTGGACTTCTGGGCACGTTCTACGGGCTTGCCACGACGGTACCCGCTGTTGTGGACACCATCCGTTCGCTGGCCCCGCAAGAGGGGCAAAGCTCGCTTGAGGTGTTTGACAACCTTATGAACGGATTGGAACAGCAGCTCGGCGGCATGGGTACGGCCTTTGCCTCGTCGCTGCTGGGGTTGGCCGGATCGCTGGTTGTCGGGCTGCTGGAGTTGTTCGCGGGCCACGGCCAGAACCGGTTTTACTCCGAGCTAGAGGAATGGCTGAGCTCGATCACCAAGATCGGCTTTATCGGGGGCGAAGACGGGACCATGGCCCGCACGCCCGGCGCAGGTCAAGCCTCGTCCAGCCAGGTTTCGGTGCTGCAGGAATTGGCCGTCAGGTCCGAATCCAGTAGGATCGAAACCGATGCCAAGATCACTCGCCTGACCGACGCTGTGACTGCGCTGGCCCAGCAGATGAACGAACGCCCCGCACAAGGCGGCGGCGGTTTTTCGGGGGATGGCGGCGCGCTGGAACGCATTGCTCAGGGACAGGAACGGATCGCCGCGTTGCTGGAGCACCGCGAGGAGGAGGGTGGCGCACTGGACCCCGAAAGCCGCATGCGCCTGCGGTCGATCGATGCCCAACTGCTGCGTCTGCTGGAAGAGATGTCGGCCGGACGCCAGGACAGCGTTGCCGAATTGCGGCAAGAGATCTCGGCGCTGACCGAAACCATTCGCCAAGCCACGCGGGGCTAGCCCATGGCACTCGCGCGCAGGTCAGGATCCCGGTTTTCGGCCAACATCTGGCCGGGCTTTGTGGATGCGATGACCGCGCTGCTGCTGGTTTTGTTCTTCGTGTTGTCGATCTTCATGATCGTGCAGTTTGTGCTGCGCGACCAGGTAACCGAAAAGGACCGCGAGTTGGACAACCTGTCCGGCCAGATCGGGCAGCTTGCGGACGCACTTGGGCTGGAGCAGCAGCGCACGGATCGCCTGGAAACGGAACTGACCGGCCTCAGCCGGGATCTTGCGGAGAGCCAGTCCGAGGCTGCGGCGCAAGCCGCGCTTATTGCGACGCTGTCGGATCAGCGTGATGCTGCAGCTGCCCAGATTGCCAGCTTCGAGGAACAGGTCGCCGGACTGTTGGCGGCGAACCGGGACCTCAGCGGATCGCTCGAGGCGTCGCAGGCAGCCCTGGGCCAGACCGAACAGGATCTCGAGGCGTTGCGCGCGGAAAACACTGAAACCCTGACTCGCAACGACGCACTGAATCTGGCTCTGGCGCAGGCGCGGTCCGAGGTCGATAATGCGGCCGAAGCGGCGCGGCTGGCCGCTGCTCGTCGCGAGGCGCTCGAGGCGTTGATCGCCGATCTGGAGGCGCGGAACGAAACCCAGGCGGCCGAGCTGGCATCGACGGCTGACGCCCTGTCCGATACCGAAGCTGCCCGCCTGGCCGAAGCCGCGGCCGCCGAGGCGTTGCGCGAGCGGCTGCAAAACTCGTCCGCTGAATTGACTGCAATGACATTGCGGCTGGAGCAAGAACGCAAGCGGGCCGAAGAGACGTTGACACTGCTGGCAGCGGCTAGGGCCGCGCGTGCCGAACTGGAAGCAGATGCCGCGAACCTGTCTCAGGAACGGGCCGATCTGCTGTCACAGGCCGAAGAGCGTGCCGCACTGTTGGCGCTGGCACAGCGCGAGCTAAGTGACGAACGCAGTTTATCGACCGAGGCTCAGCGTCAGGTCGAATTGCTCAATCAGCAAACCGGGGCCCTCAACTCCCAGCTCAGGCAGCTTCAGGCACTGCTGGATGATGCGAAAGCCCGCGAGGAAGCCGATCAGGTCCGGATCGAGGCACTGGGCACGGATCTGAACACCGCCCTAGCACGGGTCGCGTCCGAGCAGCGCAAGTTGGCGCAGGAAAGCAGCAAGCTGGCCGCCGAACAGCAGCGGCGCGCGGAACTTGAAGAGGCCGAGCGCAAGCGGCTGGAGGCCGAGGCGAAGAACCTGCAGAACTATCGGTCCGAGTTCTTCGGCCGGGTCCGCGAGATATTGGGCGATCGCGAGGGGATCGAGATCGTTGGCGACCGGTTTGTGTTCTCCTCCGAGGTATTGTTTGATCGCGGCTCGGCCGATCTTGGCGCCGCTGGGCGGGAGCAATTGGCGCAGGTCGCGGCCGTGATCCGCGAGATCCGGGCTGAAATCCCCGAAGGTATCAACTGGATCCTTCGTGTGGACGGCCACACCGACAACATCCCGATCAGCAGTTCGGCCTTTGCCGACAACTGGCAGCTTAGCCAGGCGCGCGCGCTGTCGGTTGTGCGCTATCTGATCACCTCGCAGGGGATTCCGGGGGATCGCCTGTCTGCAAACGGATTTGGCGAGTTTCAGCCCGTCGATCCCGCCGATACGCCAGAGGCCCGAGCCCGCAACCGCAGGATCGAGTTGAAATTTACCGAGAGATAGGCGTCGCGATCAGGCCAGCCCGATGGTCTGCTGTTTCGGAACTTTCGATGACTCCATCTCTTCGATTGTGCCGTCGATGTCCGATAGGTCCCGCCAATCCCGCTCTTCTTCGACCGCGTCGCCGGGGGGCGGTTCCTCCTGAATGTCGCCCGGTTCGGTGTCATCCGCCTCTATCCCGTCGCGTTCGGCGGCCTGCGCGGCAAAGTCTTCGGCCATTTCGGGACTATCCATGATGTCCGTCTCTGTCGCGTCACCGTCGGGCGTTTCGGTTTGCGCGTCTGGGTCTTTCAAACCGATGCTGGACCGAACGTCGCGAACGCCGTCATCGATCCGTTTGATCGCCATCGAGATTTCAGGATCCTGCACCGATATGATCGCACGCATTTCTTCCAACAGCCGAGATTCCCAGGACATCCTGCCCGACATCATCTCTTCCTGATTGCGAGCAATCTCGGCGATTTTTTCGCCAAGAGCCGAAACTTTCGTATCCAGCGTCAAGAGATCCGGCGACGCCAGTCCGGCCGCGTCGATGCCTGGTGCAACCTGCGGGCTGACGGCGTCCCCTGAGGTCTGGGGATTTTGCACGCTCGCCGAGGATTTCGTCGACCCAAACAGGTGTTCGGCGGCAGACCATGCCGCGAAGGAGACGCAGCCCCCCAAAATCATTGTCAGCAGAACCAGCAGAAGATCTGCCACGTTGCCGGCCTCGCCCAAAGTTCGATCGAACACCCAACTTGCATGTCCGGTCTTTTTTTCGCGTTAACGATGTCGCCAATTGCAGGCTTTGGGTTAATCCTCTGATAACACTTGGCGGCTAGCCATGTCCTAAAACGGTAGGAACCAGAATTTGCGTTACAATTTCAACACTGTGCGCGGGCATTCGCTCTTCCAGCAATCTGCGAAGGAAGGCGTGACCGCAATTGCCGCGACAACCGATGACAGTATTGCCGACCGCGAAACGCCGCCGGGCATCTTTGTTGTGTCTCAAAGCGGCGTCCATGTTGTTGGCTGCCGGGGCGACGGGGTCGAGGACTCCTGCAACTGGCTGAGCAACCTTTATGGAACTGGCGGTTGTGCTGACAAGGCACCTTTGCGCGATCTGTTGTTGTTTGCGCCGGGATCACGGTTTCGCAGCCGCGAGCAGATCGGTCGCGCGATCCTTACTGCCGCCCCTGATCTGTTTCAGCGGCTTGATTTCCTGCGCGGATGCGTCGAGGTAGAGTTCAAGATCTGGACCCCGCATGGCGCAAGGCCCGCGACAGGCATGGGACCAGCCAGTCGACAATTGGCCAAGATTGCCAGTGACGCCGCCGAAATGTGCCGCAGTACGATCGCGGCTGGCCCAACCACGCAACTGCAGACAGAGGGCGAAGTTCACCTTGCCATGTCCCTTTTGGTAGAGCGTGGCGTAGCCTGCGTCCTGTCCGAACGGCTGGCGTATGCGTATGCGGTACTCGCCCCATGGGAAATGCGCGTATCATTCTCCCAGCCTGGCTTGCCGAAGAACTTCGCATGGACGGGATGGGAGTGCGCGTCCAGAAAGCTACGCGTCGCCTAACGGTTTCCCATAAAGTGCGGGCCCGTCTTTGCGA
>CAYWND010000312.1:0-4182 GCA_964459085.1 uncultured Oceanibium sp.
AACCGGGGCCGGGCGGGATGCGCCTGACCGAAGTGCCGTTGGACATGACTTTTGCCGACGCGCTGGGCGACGCCGCGCAGGCGCCGGACGCCTACGAGCGGCTGGTGATGGATGTGATCCGTGGCAACCAGACGCTGTTCATGCGCGGTGACGAGGTCGAGGCCGCGTGGGAATGGACCGACGCCATCATCGCCGCGTGGGAACAAAGCGGCGAACGACCCCAGCCCTACGATCCTGGTGGATCCGGCCCCGAGGATGCGCTGGCCCTGATGCATCGCGACGGTCGCCGCTGGCGCGAGGTCGATACCTGACCGCAAGACGAACCAAAGGCCCTGAACCCCTGTCCGTCCGAGGAACAAGATGACCCTGAACGACACCGTGGCCCGCGTCACTGAAGACATCAAAACCCGGTCCCGCCCGATCCGCCGTGCGTACCTGGAACGCATGGCGCGACAGCGGGACGAAGGTCCCCGCCGTGCCCACCTGACCTGTGGCAACCAGGCGCACGCCTATGCCGCGATGGGCGACGACAAGGGCGCCCTGATGGGCAGCGCAGGAAATATCGGCATTGTCACGGCCTACAACGACATGCTGTCGGCGCATCAGCCGTTCGAGACCTACCCCAACCTGATCAAGGCCGCCGCGCGCGAGGCTGGCGGCACGGCGCAGGTCGCCGGCGGCGTGCCGGCCATGTGCGATGGCGTGACCCAAGGCCAGGCGGGCATGGAACTCAGCCTCTTTTCGCGCGACGTGATCGCCATGGCCGCCGGTGTCGCGCTTAGCCACAACACCTTTGACGCCGCGGTCTATCTGGGCGTCTGCGACAAGATCGTACCCGGCCTGATCATCGGCGCGGCGACGTTCGGCTATATTCCGTCTGTGTTTATTCCCGCGGGTCCGATGCTGTCCGGTCTACCGAACGACGAAAAGGCCAAGGTGCGCCAGCAGTTCGCCGCAGGCGAAGTCGGCCGCGACAAGCTGATGGAGGCCGAAATGGCCTCGTATCACGGGCCGGGGACCTGCACCTTCTACGGCACCGCCAATACCAACCAGATGTTGATGGAGTTCATGGGCTTGCACCTGCCGGGCGCCAGCTTTGTCAATCCGGGAACCGAATTGCGCGATGCGCTAACGGCCGAGGCGGCCAAGCGCGCGCTGGCGATCAGTGATCTGGGGAACGAGTACACTCCGGTCTCGGACATCCTGGACGAACGGGCCTTTGTGAACGGCATCGTCGGGCTGATGGCAACGGGCGGGTCGACCAATCTGCTGATCCACCTGATCGCGATGGCCCGCGCTGCGGGCGTTGTGCTGGATTGGGCAGATTTCGAAGCGTTGTCGGATGCGACCCCGCTGATGGCGCGTGTCTACCCAAATGGTCTGGCGGACGTGAACCACTTTCACGCCGCAGGGGGGCTGGCCTATATGATCGGCGAGTTGCTGGATGCCGGTTTGCTGCATCCCGACACTCTGACCGTGGCAGGCGAGGGCTTGGGCCACTATACCAAGGAACCCAAACTGCGGGACGAGGGCCTGACGTGGGAGGATGGTCCGAACACCACCCTGAACGACAAGATCCTGCGTCCCGTGGGCGACGCGTTCCAGCCCACCGGCGGCACGAAGCGCCTGGCAGGCAATCTGGGAACTGCCGTGATGAAGGTTTCCGCCGTGGCCGAGGAACGGCGCGTGATCGAGGCCCCGGTGCGCGTCTTTCACGACCAGGCAGAGGTCAAGGCGGCATTTCGCGCCGGAGAATTCACCGAAGATATGGTCTGTGTCGTCCGCTATCAGGGCCCCAAGGCCAACGGCATGCCCGAGTTGCACTCGCTGACGCCAATCCTGGCGGTTCTGCAGGATCGGGGACTGAAGGTCGCGCTGGTCACCGATGGCCGGATGTCGGGCGCCTCGGGCAAGGTTCCAGCCGCGATCCACGTCAGCCCCGAGGCACTGGACGGCGGCCCGCTGGCCAAATTGCGGGACGGGGATCCGGTGCGCGTCGACGCCGTGGCAGGCACGCTGGACGTGCTGGATGCAGGCGTGCTGAGCCGCGTGGCGACGCACCCCGATATCTCTCACTATCACGAAGGCACGGGGCGCGAGATGTTCGCGGCCTTCCGGGCCAACGTTTGCCCTGCCGAAGCGGGGGCCTGCGCGATCATATGACCTATGTGACGGACATCGCGGATCTCGAAGCCGCTTATGGCACACCGGGCGAGACGTCTCTGGTCAAGGTCGCAGATCGCCTGACACCCGAATACCGTGCCTGGAACGAGGCGTCCTCTTTCTGTGCCCTGGCCTCGTCGGGTCCCGAGGGGCTGGACTGCTCGCCCCGTGGCGATGATGGGCCGGTTGTCAGCGTCCTTGATGACACTACGCTGGCGATGCCCGACCGGCGAGGGAACAACCGCATCGACAGCCTGCGCAATATCGTGCGCGACCCGCACGTAGCCCTGATGTTCCTCTACCCCGGGTCAGGGACAGTGATGCGCGTCAATGGCAAGGCGCGGGTCAGCCTGGAAGCGGGGGTGCTGGAACAGTTTGCCACACACGGAAAACCGCCGCGCAGCGTGATCCTCGTCAAGATCGACGAGGCCTACTTTCAATGCGCCCGTGCTGTGATCCGCGGCAAGCTGTGGACCGGCGGGATCGCCGATCCTTCGGCGTTGCCGACACCAGGCGCGATCCTTCAGAGTATGAGCCAGGGCGGCATTGACGGCGGCGAATATGACGCCGCCTGGCCAGGCCGGGCTGCCAAGACAATGTGGTAGACGGATGCACCATTCCCCAACCAGCCGGATTGTACCATAACGATGTCCAAAAGGCCTCGGCGCCCGCCACAGGCGACGCGGCCCGCTTGAACAAAAAAGGGTCCAAAAATGCCCATCACACCCGCTGACGCAAACATCAAAAACCGCGAGATCGCGGCACTTGCGCCGATCATACCCGTCCTGGTCATCAAGGACGCAGCACATGCACGCCCCCTGGCCGAGGCACTGGTCGCGGGTGGGCTGCCCGCGCTTGAGGTCACGTTGCGAACGCCCTCGGCATTGGATGCGATCCGCGCCATGGCGGATGTGCCTGGCGGGGTCGTCGGCGCGGGAACGCTGGTTACCCCTCAGGATGTCCGAGACGCTGTTGCTGCGGGGGCGAAATTCGGCGTGTCGCCCGGAGCGACCGATACCCTGATCGCGGCCTGCGAGGCCGAGGGCCTGCCGCTGCTGGCCGGCGCCGCGACCGCGACCGAGGCGATGGCGATGCTGGCGCGCGGGTACGACATTCTGAAATTCTTTCCCGCCGAGGCCTCGGGCGGGGCGGCCGCGCTGAAGGCAATTGGTGCGCCGCTGCCCCAGATCGCCTTTTGCCCCACTGGCGGTGTGACCCCGGCAAACGCGCCGGATTACCTGAAACTGACGAATGTGCTGTGCGCGGGGGGGTCCTGGGTGGCACCTGCCGATCTGGTGGCCGCCGGCAAGTGGGCCGAAATCGAAACCCTGGCCCGCGACGCGGCCCGTCTGGAGCGCAACTGATGAGCACCTGGGACCAACTGGCAAGCCATCGCACCGATACCGCAGACCGCCGGATCGCCGATCTGTTTGATGCTGATCCGGATCGCGCCCAGAACTTCTCGGCCGAGTTGGACGACATGGTGCTGGACTATTCCAAAACCTCGATCGATGCGGACGCCAGGGCGCTGCTGCTGCAGCTTGCCCGCGACACCGGGGTCGAGGCACGCCGGGACGCCATGTTCTCGGGCGAAAAGATCAACGAAACCGAAGGACGGGCCGTCCTGCACACAGCACTGCGCAACCGCGCCGCTGATCCCGTGATGGTCGATGGCATGGACGTCATGCCCGGCGTTCAGGACACGCTGTCGCGGATGGCGCTTTATGCAACGGGCGTGCGTCGGGGCACGATCACAGCGCCATCGGGCAACGCGTTCACCGATGTCGTCAATATCGGCATCGGCGGATCCGATCTGGGACCGGTCATGGCCACACTGGCCTTGGCCCCCTATCACGACGGCCCCAAAACCCACTTTGTGTCGAACGTCGACGGCGCGCATATCCACGACATTCTGGCGCCCCTGGATCCCGCGACCACCCTGGTCATCGTGGCCTCCAAGGCCGTCTATCCACGCCATTCTGTCGCCCCCGCCGCCCGGGACCACGCTCGGCCTCCCGC
>CAYWND010000313.1:0-4181 GCA_964459085.1 uncultured Oceanibium sp.
CAACACCGACAAGGGGGAAATACCGCACCGCCTGCCCAAGGTCGCCATCCCTGTGCCCATCCGGCACGCCAACGGGAAGCCGCGTCATAAATTGCAGTGCGGTCAGAAGGAACCTCAGCTCTTGCTTTGGATCGGGCATGACGAGACCTCGGTCGTGGGCGGACCCGACGAAGGCTTTGCCGGAACACCGGGTATTGTCAATGCATCTGGGACGATTGCCGGCGCCTAGGGCTGCTTGCGGACATAGGCGCCTTCGGGCAGATCCAGGGCCGCACGCAGATCCGCGATCTGGTTCATTGTAAACGTGATCTTGTGCACCGAACCGTCGCGCGGATCAGCCTGTTCGATGGTCACAACATCCTCGAACAGATGGATCGTGATGTCCTCGTGCGAGGGTGCGGCGTTGTCGTCGATGATCGTGACGACGGTCGCGTCGAATTCGTGCTCGATGGTAAACATGCGCACAGTCTTAACGCCCATTCAGGCCCCGCGAAAGCCATAAGACATTCAAAAAAAGCAATTTAAATCAAAGATGAACAAAATTTTAGGAATGTTCCGCGCGCGACATTTCTCCTATGTCGCCCTTCCTATCGTTTCCGGAGACAATCGGTATCGAAGGAGTAAAACCGTGCGTATCTTGAAACCATTGGCCATTATGGCCGCTGTCGCACTTGCGGCGCCTCCGGCGCTGGGCGCGACGCTCTATCAGCTCGACGGGCTGATATTCACGACGGACACACCACAGAGTGCCTGGGGTGAGGGCGATGCCCAGGAAATCAGGGGCAGCGAGCGGTTGACGCAATCGTGGAACGAAAGCGCCACGCTGGGTGCGATTGTGAACAAGGAGACGATCACCAATCCGCTGTGGTCGGCGTGGAAGTTGTGCAAAGACACTGTCAACGTGCTTTGCGGGGACGAGCCGACGCGGCGGATCACCGTGACTATCCCCAAGACCGGTGGCAAGGCGACCGTCAAGACAACCGGCGAGGCCGGAGTGCAGATGGACTATCTGCTGAGCGCCGGTTCGGTCGATCCGACGCTGGAATACAGCGTCTTGGCCGAAGTGCCGGATGTCGGGGAAGTTCAAAAGGATGAACTGTTCAACCTCAATGCGAAAAGCACCTTCGAGGATGGCACGCTCAAGGCGCAGTCGCCGACGGCGGAAGTGTCCGTTGATACGGTCCTGAAGTCGACGGTGGACGTCAGTGGCGAGGCTTGCTTTGCTGGCGCCTGTACCAGCGGCTCGGAACGGATCATCAACGTCAATGACCAGTCCGAACTGGTGTCCGTCGATCCGAACCGGATTAACTTTCTAGATGGTTTCCTGCCGGATGATGCCGAGGCGTTCATTCCCTTGGGCAATGTCGAGGCCAGCCTGAATGTCGGCCCGGTTCCACCCAACTTCAACGTGACTTTCAACAATGGTTTGCCCGCGCTGCCGGGGCCGATTGGGCCGTCTGTTGATCTGGCCACGGTCGCGGTCACGGTGCCGATCATCGAATCCGAAGGCGCAAAGGTTGGGGACAAGCTGGTTACGTCGGGGTCGTCCGATTTTCTGGATCTCAAGGTCGATCTGGACGCGGCGGTTCCCTACATCCCGCCCGGAGGTCTGAACTTTGACGTGGGTCCCGTGGGGATCTCGGTGGATGCCTACGACATCGAGGCCGGTCCTTCGCTGGACGTCTTCCAGGAATTCGAGCTGACATCGAAATTGATGGTCGACCTTGCTTTCGACAAGCCCGTGTTCGTGTCGGGTCTGGGCGAGGTCACCGAATATGTCGGTGCATGGGACGCGCTGCCGGACATGTCGGTTTCGTCTTTGACCAAGTTCACGCCGACCTTTTTCCTGGACGTGATCCTGCGCAACAAGACCGGACTGCAGTTCGGGTTGGAGTTGACGGTCGAGTTCCTCAAGGCGTCGATCGGCGTAGGTCCGATCAACGGGACCCTTGGACCGCTTGTTGATTTCATTTTCAACTTTGATCCCGAGTTCGCGAAGTTCAACGTCTATGACAACAGCTTCACGATGAGCGGCTTCAACAAAATTGTGGGCGACTCATTCTATGTCGCACCCGTGCCGCTGCCCGCATCCCTGGTGATGTTGCTGGCCGCGCTCGGCGGGTTGGGGGTCCTGCGCCGAAGGCGACAGACGGTAGTCTGACGACAGCTTGACGCAGACCAGTGAGGCGGCCGGCCCCTAGGGGCCGGTCGCACCTCGTTTGACCCATGCGCCCCAGGTGCCTCCGAGCTGGCGAATGGTCGCGCCAGCGCCGATCTTGAACCGTGCCAGGCCGGGCGCGCGCTGCGTGTCAACGAGGCCAAGATCGATCGCCTCGATGCCGTTCGCGGTGGCGCGCTGGACAGCATGCCACAACAGCCGGTGGTGCGAAGACGGGATGCGACGGGCAGGGTCAGACCATCCCATAAGGTAAGTCTGACTGCGGCCATGGGTCAGGTACAGCATGGCCGCCAGAGGGATGCCATCGTCTTCCAACAGGTCGAGGGTCAGGCCGCGTCTGGTCTGGGTCTGAACCTGCCGGATCAACGCGCTCGGCAGGTTTCGATACCGTCGCGCGCGCTGCTGCGCGGCCTCGACCTGCAGCAGCCAGTCCAACGCCTCGGGCGAGCGGTCGGTTCGGATGCGACCGCGGCCCTCGCGCTCGGCCCGGCTCAGCCGGTTGCGCCACTTTCCGTGCATTGCGGCGCGCACCGCAGCCGCCCCGCAGGCGGTTTCCAGACGCGCATGTGTGGCAGCGGTTTTTATGGCCGCGTATCCTGCACAGTCCGCGCCATTGTCCGGATCTTCCATGGGGCTGACCACGATTGCGCGCGATCTGAAGCCGGGGGGGCCGCTGCGCAACAGTCGCAGCATCTGGGTGCGGTCGTCTGGATCGGGTTCGTCGATCCAGACTGGCCCCCCGCTGACCAGCGAAATGGGCATGATGCGACCGATGCGGCGCGACAGAATCTGCGCTAACCCGATGGTTTTGCCGCCCCTGCGATACTCGACCCGGTCGACCGTCGTGCCGACCTGCGCGCAGGCCTGTCCATAGGCCCAGCGCTGCTGCAGTGGGGCAGCCGCACTATCGCAGCGTGCCTCCCATCGATGTGCGGGTGTCCTGTTCCAGCGCGCCTCGACTGTCATGGGCCTGTTAACGCGCCAAAAACCTAAGGCGCAGTAAACCGGATCAATGTTCCGCCGCCGCCGAAAGCCCGCCGACACCGTCCTTGGGATCCATGCGCCCACGCCCCGCGTTCCTTTGTCCACAATCCACCGCGCGGTTTGGCGCTATGGGCTGCCGTTCGTGGCGATCATGATGTCAATCGATCTGGTGATCTGGGCCGTCCGCTAGGGCTGCTGCTGCCCCGTCTGGTCAGTCAAGCCGTCCCCACAGATCGTATTCGGATGCCTCGTCCACGGTGACGTCGACCAGATCCCCGGTGGACAATCGCTGGTAGCCTTCGTCAATGAAAAGGTTCCCGTCGATCTCGGGGGCGTCGGCCATGGTCCGGCAAGTCGCACCATCGTCTTCGACCAGGTCCACGATGACCCGCTGCCGGGTGCCGACCTTTGCGCCAAGTTTCGCGGCCGAGATTTCTTGCGCGCGGGCCATGAACCGGTTCCATCGGTCCTGCTTGACCTCGTCGGGCACATGATCGGGCAGGGCGTTCGACCGGGCGCCAGCGACGTTTTCGTACTGAAAACAGCCGACACGGTCCAATTGCGCCTCGGACAACCAGTCCAGCAAATACTGGAACTCGTCTTCGGTCTCGCCGGGATAGCCAACAATGAAGGTCGACCGCAGGGTGATGTCAGGGCAAACCGCGCGCCACCGCGCGATCTCGTCCAGCGTGGAGGCGGATTTTGCCGGCCGCGCCATCCGCGCCAGCGTGTCCGGGTGCGCGTGCTGAAAGGGGATGTCCAGATAGGGCAGCACGCCTGACCCCGCATCGGCCATCAGCGGGATCAGATCGCGGACATGGGGGTAGGGATAGACATAGTGCAACCGCACCCAGGCCCCCAGCCGCCCCAGTTCGGCGGCCAGATCTGTGATATGGCTGCGCACCTCGCGGTCTTTCCAGGTGTGGGCGTCGTGCCTCCGGTCCAACCCGTATGCCGAGGTATCCTGACTGATCACCAACAGCTCGCGCACCCCGGCCTCGACCAGCTTTTCGGCCTC
>CAYWND010000314.1:0-1968 GCA_964459085.1 uncultured Oceanibium sp.
GCGCGGTCAGGACCTGCCGCACATCGCCGATCTCGGCCAGGCGGCCGGCGTACATGACCGCCACGCGATCCGACGCCTCGGCAATCACGCCCATGTCGTGGGTGACCAGCATGACGCCGGTGCCGCGCTCGCGGCACAGCCGTTTCAGCAGCGCCACGATCTGGGCCTGGACCGAGACATCCAGCGCGGTGGTCGGTTCGTCCGCGATGACGAGGGAGGGCTCGGCGCACAAGGCCAGTGCGATCACCACGCGTTGGCGCATGCCCCCGGAAAATTCGTGCGGGTAGCTGTCGATCCGTTCCGAGGCGCCGGGGATCCCGACCTCTTCCAGTGCGGCGACCGCGCGGTCCCGCGCCTCTTTCTGGCTGACGGGCAGGTGTTCGGTGATGGTCTCGATCAGTTGCTCGCCAATTGGCAGCAGCGGGTTCAGCGAGGTCAGTGGATCTTGGAACACCATGCCGATCTGGCGCCCGCGCACGCGCCGCATCTTGTCGCGCGGAAGGTTGTCGATGCGGTTGCCTTCGAGCCAGATCTCGCCGCTGGCGATATGGGCGGGGCGGTCGAGCAGACCGATCACGGCGTTGCCGGTCATGGACTTGCCCGCGCCGCTTTCGCCGACCACGCCCAGGATCTCGCCCTTGGCGATGTCCAGGGTCACATGATCCACGGGTTTCAGGATCCCGCGGCGGGTCGGGATCTCGACACAGAGGTCACGGACAGAGAGGAGAGCTTCGTTCAAGAAAGGGCCGGTGCAAGCGTTAGGGTCTCAGGCATTCTTCACTTATTGAACGGCGGGGCAAGGGGCGCAGGCATTTCGCCGGAACTTTTGTGGCTATGGCAGGGGTATCTGCTGGCCAATGACGCAGGCGTTGCCTGAATGGACCACAATGATCAGCAGAAGCGGCTTTCAAAAAGCGCGAGGACGCCATTTAGCCGTTCGTCCAGGCGGGCGCGGATCTCTGTATCAATTGCGCGGCCGACCCCCTTGTAGTGCGCCGCCGCGACGGTACCCGCCATACATGCGATGGTGTCGCTGTCCCCGCCGATGGAGATGGCGCAGCGGATCGTATCCTCGAAATCCTGCCCTTCACGGAATGCGACCAGAGCCTGGGGCACGGATCCTTGGCACGTCGCGTCAAAGGTGTAGGTGGGCCGAATATCCGCCAGCGAAAACTCCAGATCATAGCCGGTCTGCTTTGTGACCTGCGAAAGGATCTGGGACTTGGTCTGACCTGTCCGCGCCAGGAAGGTGGCAAGGGCAATGGCCTGCGCGCCGAGAACACCTTGGGCGTGGTTGTGCGTGGGCAGCGCAGTGTCGGCTGCGGCCCGTAGAACTGCCGGAGCGGTGTCTTAGGCATACGCGACCGCGCCAACCCGCATGGCGGATCCGTTTCCATAGCTGTTGTAGGGCTGGCCGTTGGGATCTGAGGCCCAAGCCTTGAATAGGTTTCCATAGCCTGCGCGTGGATACCAATTATAGAAGCGGCGCAGATTTTGCGCGAAGGGCCGGTTGTGAATGCAGGCATCCGCAATCGCCAACGCCATAACCGTGTCGTCGGTAAATCGGGACGCCTTGGAAAACAGCGGGAAGTCTTTGGTCTTGACGTTGTTTTGTTCAAACACCGACCCGATGACATCGCCAGCAATCGCCCCGATCAGCATCCGATCACCTCTTCAAACGAAAAGATTCGTGACAGGCGCTGCATGTCTGCCAAACGGCGGCGAAGGCAACGTCAACCGGCAAGCTGCCGATGGCCTCGGTCATCGTGTCCTTCGCCATCGCCTTTGTTCGTTCCTTGACGATGCGGGTCGCGCCGGAATGGGCGAACGCCACCGCGGCAGCGAAGAGGATCGGAATGGGGGCCAGCGCTTTCATACCGACCGCGTCAGCCCGCCATCGACCCGCAGGTTCTGACCCGTCACATAGCTGGAGGCGTCCGAGATCAGAAAGGCGATCACCTCGGAGAG
>CAYWND010000314.1:2068-4168 GCA_964459085.1 uncultured Oceanibium sp.
CGGGCAGCACAAGCCGGGTCATGCGGACGACGTTCAGAAAGTAGACCTCCATCCCCGCCTGCCAGTCTGCATCAGAGAGGTCCATGATGTCGCCCTTGGGGCCGTGGCCCGCGCAGTTGACCACGCCGTCGATCCGGCCGAACCGGGCCAGGGCTGCGTCGACAAAAGCCCTCAGATCGTCCGGTTCCAGGTTCGAGCCCGTGTGGCCCAGCCCGCCAAGTTCGTGCGCCAGTGACTCGGCCTTGCCCGAGGATGACATGACGCCGATGTCATACCCTTTTTCCGTCAGCAGGCGGGCTGCGTCGGCGCCAATCCCGCTTCCGCCGGCAACGATCAGTGCAACAGGTTTGGTCATGTCCTATCCAAGTTCGAGTGTTGAGACCGCGAACAGATCGCGGCCGGGTTGGGGCGCCTTGCCCTTGTACATCCGGGCGGTGCCGAACGAAACAGTCAGTCCCCGGTCTTCGCACCACTTGGCCAACGGGCCCATGTGCTGGGGCAGATCGATCACGATGCCGTCGGGGGCAAGGGCTGCGATGTGAAGGATCAGTACGGTGGCGGTATCAAGGTCGGGTGCGACCAGGGGGCCGATCTTTGACCGCCCCTGGCATTTGCGCCAGGTCGCGAAGGCGCGTTCGCCCAGGCAAAGCGTCTGCCGCGTGTCCGCCTGTGCCAGCCACGCCGCGTTCAACCGGTTTTTGGCGTACCCGGTTGCGGTAGCCTCTAGCGCGCTGAGATGGGGGATGTCCGAAGGGGTCGCCAAGCGGATATCGGAATGACGGTCGCCACCAATCCGGCCCTCAAAGCGCTGGGTCTGGCCCGCATGCCTGAACCCCGACGCCTCGTAGTTGGCCTGCTGATCGGGCACACCGTCCAGCCCGATCGTGCGACTGCCGGCATGTCGGACTGCGTGGGTCCACAAGCCCAGTCCGATCCCCTGTCCACGATGCTCGGGGCGACAGATGTAGAGACCCAGGAACGCCAGCGCGTCCGTGTGGTTCACGACCGAGATCGCGGCGACCGGTTGTCCGTTCAGCTCGGCGACAAAGAAGCCTTCGGGATCGGCGGCATAGAACGGCTCCGCGTCCTCGACGCCGGGGTTCCAGCCCTCGTCCGCTGCCCAGGACAAAGCGACGCCCAGGTCCGCCTTGGTCATGGTCCTGTGTAAAACGGTCATGTCAGGCATTGCCTCGGTGATCTCGGAAAGGGCGTTCGGTCACTTGCGTGTGAAGCGTACGCATTGATTGTCAAAGTTGAAACGTTCTGTGGCAGACTGCGGGGCGAGACCTGATGGAGCTTGCGATGTGTATGACCGCAGAACAGTTTATGGCCTTTCTGGCATTGATCGGCGTCGAGATGATCCAGACGTCCCCGGAGGAAAGGATTGTTCGCGCCGATGCGGGGGATGTGATCTGGACCCTGGCGGGCGAGGCCTGGTGTACCGATGGCCCGTCGGCCGAGAATTACTTTGATGCCGCCGCGCCGCCCAAAAAGGGCTAGATGAATGAGTCCTGAGCCTAGCGCAGCCGCGGATTGAGCGCATCGCGCAGCCAGTCCCCCAGCAGGTTCACGCTGAGTGCCAGCACCAGCAGCGTGATCGCGGGGAACAGCAGGATCCACCATTCGCCGGAAAACAGGAACCCCTGTCCAATGCGGATCAGGGTGCCCAGGCTGGGTTGGGTCGGTGGTGCACCGACGCCCAGGAAAGACAGCGTTGCCTCGGCAATGATGGCCAGGGCAAGGCTGATGGTTGCGATCACCAGAACCGGGGACAGGACGTTGGGCAGGATATGGCGCATCATGATCGCGGTGGGCGAGCGGCCGATCAGCCGGGCGGCCTGGATATAGTCCTTGGATTTCTCGACCAGGGTCGCACCGCGCACGACGCGGGCGAACTGCACCCAATCCGACAGGCCAATGGCGATGATCAGCACCCAGATGGCCATCTCGTCCCGCATGTCGGGCGGTGTTATTCCCTTGGCAATGCCGAAGATCAGCATGGCCACAAGGATCGCGGGGAACGTCAGTTGCACGTCCGCGATGCGCATGATGATCGTTTCGGTCCAGCCGCCGATATAGCCCGCGATCAGTCCCAGGGCC
>CAYWND010000315.1:0-4152 GCA_964459085.1 uncultured Oceanibium sp.
AACCGCTTTGAGATATCCCGCAAGGGATGTCTCGAAGCTCAAGGACTCGTCCGCGCCAGCGGACACCGCTTGATTGCAAAAAAAGACCGCGCCGGGCCGGTGGCCTCAGCGCGGTACGAGGTTCCCAGGACGTAACCGTCATGGGGGAGGGGTACGGGCGGGTGCCCCGGTCAGGGCACGCGGATCTCTTGGGGCATCAGCCGTTGATGCCGGGGATGTCGAACTCGAAGCCTTCTGGGAAGTTGTCCGGATAGACCGGCCCATAGCCGTGCTCGACCGCCCATTCATACCAGTTGTCGACAACCGTTCCGGTGATCAGGATGCCGATCCCGCCGGTCAGCGTGCACAGCACCGCGAACCACCAGGCCCAGCGATGGATGCCTTCCATCGTGGCGTTGAACCCCATGGTCCAGCGCCAGAACAGGCCGGCCCGCTCGGACGCGGTGCCACGGTCGACGATCTGCTCGATCTCGCGGTCGCCGCCCACGCGCGTCACCGCGAGGATCGTCGCGCCATGCATCGCAAAGAGCAGTGCGGAACCGTAAAGGAACGCGATCGAAAGCCCGTGGAACGGGTTGTAGAACAGGTTCCCGTAGGTGATCGAGAAGTTGTTGGTCCAGTCCAGGTGGGTGAAGATCCCGTACGGCACCGCCTCGGACCAGCTGCCCATCAGCAGGGGCCGGATCAGCCCCAGCACCAGGAACAACCAGATCGCCGAGGCAAAGGCCCAGCAGACATGGTACCCCATGCCCAGCGCCCGCGCGCGGACATAGGACCGGCACCACCACGAACAGACCGACACCAGCAAAAAGAACGACGCGATCAGCCACCAGCCGCCTTCGTTCAGTGGCGGCACGGACAGGCCGTAATCCTCGGTCGGCGGGGCCAGTTCCAGCCAGAACAGGTCGCGCAACATCACCACCAGGTTCCAGTCCACGCTGGCCAGCATGTTGATCCCGACGATGAAGAACCAGGCCATGAAGGTCCAGACGCTGACCACCCCGAACCAGCCCAGGTGGACCGGCCCAAGCTGAGCATTGCCGATCCAGCCCAACAGCTTGGAAAAGCCGGTGGTCTTGGTCCGGATGTCGTCCTCGCCCTCTTTCAGCGCCATGCCCATTTCCGGCGGGCCCTGAACCTGAACCTGGGTGAAGATGTTCTGATATTCCAGATACGCTGCCATCACATCATCTCCCTTACAGGTCCGCCCACCAGGGCAACTCCAGCCACCAGTCCCACCAGAACAGCCACTGGTCAGTCCAAAGCGTTCCGGTGATCACGATGCACACAGCACTCCAGAACCCGGCGTTCAGCGCCAACAGCAGACCGACGCGGTGGATGCCCAGCGTGCCGACCGAGTAGCCGATGAAATCGCGGAAGAACGTGTCCTCGTGGTCCGGCGTCTTGACCTCGCCATCGGAGGGGTTTGTCGCCGACAGGATCAGGCCGCCATGCAACGCCAGCGCCAGGCAGGTGGTGAAGAAGAAACTCACCGCCACCATATGCGCGGGGTTGTATTGGAAGTTTCCGTAGTTGTAGCCCACGTTCGACACCCAATCGAGGTGGGTCCAAATGCCATAGGGAAAGCCATAGCCCCAGGCACCCATCCAGACCGGGCGCACCACGTTCAGGACAAAGAACGCAAAGATCGCGACGCTGAAGGCAAAGGGCACATGCAGCCCCATTCCCAGCTTGCGCGCAATCTCGACCTCGCGCAGCGCCCAGCATCCGAACGACCCCAGCGCACAGATCGTGATGATCTGCCACAGGCCGCCTTCGCGCAGCGGCACGAATGCCAGTCCACTATCCACATTGGGGGGATAGATGGAAATCAGCCACGGGTTCCAGGTCGGGCCAAGCGCGGCCCCCCAGAAAATCAGGGCCACACCGAGGGCCGTGAAGAAGAACCCGAGAACGCCGAAAAAGCCGACATAGAAAGGTCCGACCCAAAAGTCGAACAGGTCCCCGCCGACCAGCGTACCCCCGCGTACGCGATATTTTTTCTCGAAGCTGAGCAATGCCATCTTCTTTGTCTCCGCGTTCACGACCGGCCGCGGGATGGGGCCTGCCGTCTTGAAGTTAGGGTCAGCCGCGGGCGGACAGGGCCGCCCGCCCGCGACTTTGGTCTTGGCTCACGTCAACCGGAGAAACCGGCAGCAAGGCGTGCGGGATTACCCGCCAGCCTTGGCTGCAGCGATTTCGAACCAGTTGTAATGATCCGTGCTGAGCAGGACGAGGTGAATCATCGCTGCCAGCAGGAAGAGGAAAACGCCCTGAGCCACGAAAACGCGGCGCGGGTCGAATACCAGCCAGATTTTGTAAAACTTGCTCATATCCATGTTGCGTTACCTCAGAACCAGGGGCGCCAGATGAACACCGCGAGGTGAGCCACAATCGCGACGACGCTGAACAGCGTCAGCCCGCTCATGTAGACACTGTGCAGTTCCTGCGCCTGGTCATCAGTGAGGCCCGTGAAAGACAGGCCCGTATTTTCAGCCATGCAATCCTCCAGGATTTCTGACCGACGCCGCGGAACCCTCGCGGCCAGGGTGCCCCGTTCTGATGAACGCGGCTTCCGCACCCCCTTGCGGGTGCACGGAACTCACACTTCCGGAACCGTCAGGCCCGGAAGATGCTGGGCGTCACCGCCTGGGCCATCGACCAGGCTTCGGTGACAAAGAACTTCGGTGCCTCGTTCCGGCGCGGGATAATCATCCGCACGAATGCCGTGGGCAGCGAGATCAGGAAGATCAGGGCGAAATACAGGGTGTATTCGATACCCCCTGCCTTTGGCCTGGATTGACTATGGACCTGTGTGTTCATGGGTCCGCTCCCTTGGTGGTTGGTGTCGTGCCGGGGTCCAGTGCCGCGACCGTGTCGGCCGCGACGCGGGTCGCCCCGGCATCAAGCGCGGCCCGTTCGGCCGCATCCCGCAAGCTCTTGGCTGCGGAAATTCTGGTGAGTATGGGATGTCGCGCGACGATCTCGTCCAGCAGGCGCTGCGCCTGCGGATCCCAGGGCAGATCCCGTTTCAACGATGTCGGCGTTGCCTCGCCTTTGTCCATGTCGCTGCCCAGCGGCAGGATGTGGAACAACGCGTCGAAAAGGCCATTGCAGACCTCTTGCAGCAGATACGTGGCCCCCGCATAGCCCATGAACGGCGTGCCAGTTGCCCGCCGGATCGCGGCACCGGGGAAGCTGGCCGGCAGGAACACCGGCCGCGGCCCGAAGCCTTGGGCCATCTCGGCCAGGTACATCTTTTCGTTGATCGACCCCAGAACGACCATCGGCCGCTCGCCATGGATCAGGCGGCGCACCTCGTCATTGTCCGTTTTCGATCCCGCCTTGCGCGCGACCGCAAAGGCGCAGGGCAGGCCAAGGTCGGTTTCCAGGAACTTGCGGATGCCGCGCGCATAGGTCTCGTTTGCGACAATCCCGAAATTTGCAGTGGCAAAAAAGTCCTGAGTGACCGACCGCCACAGATCCCAGACCGGTTTCAGTGTCGAGTGTTTCTCGCGCTCGATAAACGGCTGCGGGTCCAGGTCCAGGATCTCGCCCAGCTTTTCCAGGAACAGCGTGGTCGACTCCAGGCCAATCGGCGCCTGCAGATAGGGCTTGCCCAGAACCTCAGCCAGCCCGCGCCCGAACTCGCGATACATCACAATGTTGGCGTCGGCGTCTACCAGGCGCGCCATGTCGGCCAGGTGCGACCCCAGCGGCATGACCATGTTCACCTCGGCCCCGATCCCTTCGACCAGCCGCCGGATCTCGGCCAGATCGCTGGGCATGTTGAAGGTGCCGTACATCGGTCCCAGGATGTTGACCCGCGGCTTCGCCCCCTCGTCGCGCTTTTTCGCGCGGGGCATCCGACCCTTGGTCATGCCGAACTCGGTAAAGGCCCAGGTCATCGCCCGGTCGGCGCATTCCCACTGGTCCTCGTCG
The DNA here is from genome assembly GCA_964459085.1 of uncultured Oceanibium sp. Taxonomy (GTDB): domain Bacteria; phylum Pseudomonadota; class Alphaproteobacteria; order Rhodobacterales; family Rhodobacteraceae; genus Halovulum. The sequence continues at coordinate 3,943 of CAYWND010000315.1, forward strand.
ATCGTGCGCGGCAGGAACCGCTGGATGTTGGTGCCCTGCGGCGTGACCCCGCCGCCGATCATTTCGGCAATCGAGCCCGTGACGACCACAGCGGGCAACGCCGGGTCCAGCGTGCGCCAGGCGCGCTTCATCGCGCCTTCGGTGCCCTGGCGGCCCGGCTCCTCCTCGCCCGGACCGGTCACCACTATGGGCAACTCGTGCGGGGGCAGG
>CAYWND010000316.1:0-4113 GCA_964459085.1 uncultured Oceanibium sp.
CGGGCTATCTGAGCTTTGGCCATGCGGCCTTTCTGGGTGTCGGATCCTATTCGGCGGTCTGGATGTTCAAGCTGCTGAGCATGAACATTGTCCCCGCGATTGTCCTGGCCGTGATCGTATCCGGCCTGTTCGCGCTGGTCATCGGGTTCATCTCGTTGCGCAGGTCGGGGATCTATTTCTCGATCCTGACGCTGGCCTTCGCGCAAATGAGCTATAATCTGGCCTATTCGGTGCTGGGCAATCCGAATTCCAGCTACAACCTGACAAACGGTGAAACCGGTCTTCAGATCCTGCTGGACGATCCCCGGATCCTGGAGGGCCCTGTTACCGACGGCAGACAGCCGGTGACGGACTTCTTCGGGCTGGAAATGCGCGAGATGTTCTGGAATCCGACGATCCTGGGATACGATCTGCAGTTCACGTATGGATATTATGCCTGCGCGATCATTCTGATCGTCGCATTCTACATTTCGATGCGCATCTTCCGGTCGCCGTTCGGAATGATGCTGCGCGCGGTGAAAACCAACCAGAACCGCCTGAACTATACCGGCATCAACACCAAGCCCTATACATTGGCCGCGTTTGTCATCTCGGGCATGTATGCCGGTCTGGCAGGGGGTCTGATGGCCTCGATGGATCCGCTGGCCGGGGCCGAGCGGATGCAATGGACGGCATCGGGCGAGGTAGTCTTGATGGTGATCCTTGGCGGGGCCGGGACCTTGTTGGGTCCGGTGCTGGGTGCGGGGTTCATCAAGTACTTCGAAAACATCCTGTCCAAGATCAATGACAACGTGGTCGAGGCCTGGTTCAGCTTTCTGCCCGATTTCCTGACGGATTTCATGGTGCTGATCATCCATCCGTTCGTAGGCAAAGGCTGGCACCTGACGTTGGGTGCGCTCTTTATGGCGGTGGTGATCTTCCTGCCCGGTGGGCTGATGGAAGGCGCGCAAAGGCTGCTGGGGCTGATCGGTTTCGGAAAGCGCAAATCGAAATCTGCCGGCGGCCAGACCGCCCCTGCGGAATAAGGAGCGAACACGATGGGTATTCTGGAAGTCCAGAACGTCAACAAGCGCTTCGGTGGCCTGCAGGCACTCGATAGCGTCAATCTGGATGTCGAGGAAGGCAAGGTCCACGCCATCATTGGTCCGAACGGGGCGGGCAAGTCGACGTTGCTGAACTGCTTTGTCGGGCGCCTGATCCCGGACACCGGGTCGGTGATGTTCAACGGGCAGAGCCTGCTGGGCATCAAGCCGCACCAGATCAACCAGTACGGGGTGTCCCGTGTTTTCCAGACGCCCGAGATCTTCACCGATCTCAGCGTGCTGGAAAACGTGATGATCCCGGCCTTTGCCAAGCGTGACGGCGCCTACAAGCTGAACCCGTTCGGTCGTGTCAGCCAAGAGGCCGAAGTGCGCGATCAGGCCGAAGAAGTGCTGGTCGAGATGGGCATGGCCGACAAGAAGGACATGCTGGCATCCGAGTTGAGCCGTGGTGACAAACGGCGGCTGGAGATGTCGATGGGCCTGGTGCAGGACCCCAAGCTGCTGCTGCTGGACGAACCGACGGCGGGGATGGCGCGGGCGGACACCAACCGAACGATAGACATCCTCAAGCAGTTGTCCGAGACGCGGGGGATCACCAAGGTGATCATCGAGCACGACATGCATGTCGTGTTCAGCCTGGCCGAGAAGATCAGCGTACTGGCACAAGGCACGGTGATCGTCGAGGACACACCTGAAAACATCAAGGGCCATCCCAAGGTCCGCGAGGCCTATCTAGGGGAGGCGCAGGTATGACGTTGCTGGATACTGATTTCGACAAAGCCCGAACCGGGCATGTCGAGCGGCAGGAGCCGGCCTATTTCTCGGCCCATGCGATCGAGGCGTATTATGGCGAGAGCTATATCGTCCAGGGTGTCAGCTTTAACATCCACGAGGGCGAGATCCTGGCGCTGCTGGGCCGCAACGGGGCCGGCAAGACATCGACCCTGCGGGCGATTGCGCGGATCGACGAGCCGGCGTTGACCCATGGCGAGATCTGGCTGGATCACAAGCCGCTGCACGAGATGAAATCGCACGAGGCGGCGCAGTTCGGTGTCGGGCTGGTGCCCGAGGATCGGCGCATCATCCCCGGCCTGACGGTCGAGGAGAACCTGCAACTGGCGCAGATTGCCCCACCGATCGGGTGGTCGATCGACCGCATATACGAGCTGTTCCCCCGTCTGGGCGAGCGGCGCAAGCAGGAGGGCGTCACACTGTCGGGCGGCGAGCAGCAGATGCTGTCGATCGGGCGGGCGCTGGCCCGCGACGTCAAGCTGCTGCTGCTGGACGAACCCTATGAAGGGCTGGCGCCGGTGATCGTGCAAGAGATCGAGAAGACCCTGACCGAGATCAAGTCACTGGGGATCACGACCGTCATCGTCGAACAGAACGCGATTGCCGCGTTGAAACTGGCCGACCGTGCGGTGATCCTGGACATGGGTCAGGTGGTGTTCGATGGTACCGCGCAGGAAGTGCTGGACAACGAAGCGCTGCGCGAAGAATACCTGGCGATCTAAACGACGGGCGTCCCGGCCGCTGCGCCGGGACATCGACGGAAAAAAACTCTTAGGGACGAAGCAAGATGTCTGACGACAAGACCTATCCCCCCTCGGCCGAGATGGCCGCGGGTGCTCATGCAAACTGGGAAAAGTACCAGGAAATGTATGCGCGGTCGGTGTCCGACCCCGATGGGTTCTGGGCTGACGAGGCGCAACGGGTCGATTGGATCAAACCGTTCACCAAGGTGAAGAATGTCGATTATTCCTACCCGGATGTGTCGATAAAATGGTTCGAGGACGGCACGCTGAACGTGGCGGCCAACTGCATCGACCGGCACCTTGAGGCCCGCGGGGATCAGACGGCGATCATTTGGGAGCCGGATGATTTCGAGGCGCCGGCGCGTCACATCACCTATCGCGAGTTGCATGGCGAGGTTTGCAAGTTTGCCAATGTTCTGAAGAAGATGGGCGTGGGCAAAGGTGACCGCGTCGTGCTGTACATGCCGATGCTCCCCGAGGCGGCCTATGCCAGGCTGGCCTGTGCCCGGATCGGGGCCATCCACTCGATCGTTTTCGGCGGCTTCAGCGCGGATGCGCTGGCCGACCGGATCGAGGGGTCGGCGGCCAAGGTCGTCGTAACCGCCGACGAGGCACCGCGCGGCGGGCGTAATACTCCGCTGAAGGCCAACGCCGACAAGGCGCTGGACAAACTGGGCGGCACCACCAAGTGCTTGGTGGTCGAACGGACCGCAGGCGGTGTCGCGATGACCGAAGGTCGCGATTTCTGGCTGCACGATCTGGCCGCCGAGGTCGACGCGAACTGTCCGCCCGAAGAGATGGGCGCCGAAGATCCGCTGTTTATCCTGTATACCTCGGGCTCGACGGGCAAACCAAAGGGTGTGGTCCACACGACCGGCGGCTATCTGGTCTTTGCCGCGATGACGCATCTTTATACGTTCGACTATCACGACGGGGACATCTTCTGGTGTACGGCGGATGTCGGCTGGGTCACCGGGCACAGCTATATCGTCTATGGCCCGCTGGCCAACGGTGCGACGACGCTGATGTTCGAGGGTGTGCCGACCTACCCGGATGCCAGCCGGTTCTGGCAGGTCTGCGAGGAACACAAGGTCACGCAGTTCTATACCGCGCCGACCGCGATCCGGGCGCTGATGGGTCAGGGTGACGAGTATGTCAACAAATGCGATCTGTCCTCGCTGAAGATTTTGGGCACGGTGGGCGAGCCAATCAACCCCGAAGCCTGGAACTGGTACAACGACGTGGTGGGTGGCGGACGTTGCCCGATCGTGGACACCTGGTGGCAGACGGAAACCGGTGGGCATCTGCTGACGCCGCTGCCGGGGGCGACAACGGCCAAGCCGGGCTCGGCCACGTTCCCGTTCTTTGGCGTCCAACCGGTGATCCTGGATCCGCAAACGGGTGCCGAAATCGACAGCATCGAAGCCGAGGGCGTGCTGTGCATGAAGGACAGTTGGCCGGGGCAAATGCGTTCGGTCTGGGGCGACCATGACCGGTTCGTGAAGACCTACTTCTCGGACTACAAGGGATACTAT
>CAYWND010000317.1:0-4105 GCA_964459085.1 uncultured Oceanibium sp.
CCCTGATTGCCCCAGCCCCGCGCCCTAGGCAAGGCCCCTGCGACCCGCGTTCAGACGGCAGCCTGATTTCGCGGCACTTCAAGCCGCGCCACCAGACCCGGCCCCGCATCCCCCAGCACCAACTCGCCCCCGTGGGCGCGCGCCACCGCCCGCACCAGGCTCAGGCCCAGACCCGATCCGTCGCTTTGACGGGCCACGTCGTTGAGGCGCACGAACCGCTCGGTCACCCGCTCGCGGTCGGCTTCGGGGATGCCCTGACCGTTGTCAGTGACCGACAGGAAAACGCCCGAGGCATTGCTGCCGGTTTCGACCCGCACCTTTGCGCCCTGGTCGGGCGCGTATTTGATGGCGTTGTCGATCAGGTTGGCGATGGCCTGGGCCAGCAACTGCTGCTCGCCCCGCAACTCGGCCGTCTCGAAATGGGTTTCCAGTTCGATCCCCAGCTCCTCGGCCACCGGATGATACAACTCGACCGCCCCGGCCCCGGCCTGGGCCAGATCCAGCGGTTGCCAGCTTTCGGCGGGCACCCCTGCTTCGGCCTTGGCAATGCGCAGCAGGTTTTCCAGGATGCTGACCGTCCGGTCGATCTCTTGCAGGGCGACCGCGATATCGGCCTGGGTCTCGGGGTCGGTCTCGGGTCGCCGCAGGGCCAGATCCAGCTTGGCCCGCAGCCGGGTCAGGGGTTTGCGCACGTCATGGCTGATGCTGTCGGTTGCCATACGCATGCCCGACATCAGCCCCTCGATCCGGTCCAGCATCGCGTTCACGGACTGCGCCAGGCGGTCGAATTCATCCTCGCGGCCACTGACCGGCACCCGGCTGTCCAGATTGCCCGCCGCGATCCGCTCGCCCGCCGCTGCGGCCTCGTCCACACGGCGCAGCACCCGGCTGCCCAGCACCATCCCTGTGACCCCGCCGCAGACCACCGTCGCCAGGGCCGCCCACAGAATCGCATTCAGAAACAGCGCCCGGAACTGTTCCACATCCTCGTTGTCCCGCCCCACGATCAGGCGGAAATCGCCGGGCAGCGAAAAGGCCCGCGCGCGAACCACACGCTGCGCCACGTCGTCGCCATCCCGCTTGGTCACCCGAAAGGTGACCCAGCCCTCGACATCCGCCGTCTCGGGCCAGCCGTTCAGATTGCCCGCCAGTTTCTGCCGGCTCGGCCCCAAGACCAGATAGACGTTGTCGCCCGCGGCATCGGGGCCTGCGCGTTCCTGCACCGCCGCCACCAATTGCGGCAGGCCACCATTGCGAAACCGTTCGTCCAGGCCACGCACCTCGGAGGTGATGGTGACCTCGCGCTGGCGTTCGATCACGCCCACGGTTCCCAGATACACCGCGCCCAGACCCACGGCCATCATCACGCCAAAGATGAATGTATAAAGCGCTGCGAACCGAACCGCCGTCGTCCGCCACAGCGCCAGACGCTTCATTCCGGAACCTTCAGCATATAGCCCGCACCGCGCACGGTCTGCAAAAGCTGCGTGTCATAGCCTTTGTCGATCTTTTGGCGCAGGCGGCTGATATGGACGTCGATCACGTTGGTCTGGGGATCGAAGTTATAGTCCCAGACGCCTTCCAGCAGCATGGTGCGCGTCACCACCCGGCCAGGCCGCCGCATCAGGTATTCCAGGATCATGTATTCGCGCTGTTGCAGGTCGATCGCCGTACCCGACCGCCGCGCCTGGCGCGACAGAAGGTCAAGCTCCAGATCCCCCACGACCAGCTTGGTGGCCTCGGGCTCGTCACCCTGGCTGCGGCGTCCCAACGCCTCGATCCGCGCTGTAAGCTCGGAAAAGGCAAACGGTTTGGTCAGATAATCGTCGCCGCCCGCGCGCAAGCCCTTGACCCGGTCATCAACCTGGCTCAGCGCGCTCAGGATCAGCACTGGCGTGTGGTGCCCCTCGGCGCGCAGTGTCCGAACCACGCTCAGCCCATCCAGATTGGGCAGCATGCGGTCCATGATGATCACGTCATGGTCGCCGTTCAGCGCCGCTTCCAATCCTTCGGTCCCGGAATGCACCATGTCGCACACATGGCCCCCCTCGGACAGGCCATCCGACAGATAGCGTGCGGTGTCCAGGTCGTCTTCTACAATCAGAATTCGCATCCCAAGTTCGGCCTTTTTGCTCTTGGTCTTGTTCAGCGCAGATGCGCCCGACTATAACGATTCTCAACCACGGCAGGGCTTTGTGAACAAGTTTTAATCCCTGTTTCATGCACAATCCACTTGCCATCCTCACATCTTGTCCCGTGGCCGGGGTCCCCATGACCCGCCACCCATAAGAAACCTGTCGAGCAGACAGCCAAGAACATCGTAGGTGAAACATGACTCGCTTTTCCCCCGCGAGGGCCGCACTCGTTGCGACTGCCCTCGCTGTTGCCCCCCTTGCCACGCTGCCCTCTGGGGTGCAGGCGCAGATCGTCCTGCAATCCTTTGCCCCCCTGGTCGAGGCCGCCAAACCCGCCGTTGTGACCGTCACCACCAGTGCCGCGCCCCGCGCCGCGATGCGCGCGCCTGGCAACGACCAGATGGACGAATTTATGGAGCGGTTCTTCGACCGCGCGCCACCACCCGGCCCCAGGGGCCAGCGCCCCGCGCGCGGCATCGGGTCGGGCTTTGTCATTGATGCCTCGGGCATCATTGTGACCAACAATCACGTCATCGACAACGCCGAACAGATCCGCGTGATCCTGGACGACGGGACCGAGCTTGACGCCGAACTGATCGGCCGCGACACCCGCGTGGACATCGCCGTGCTGCGTGTCGATGCGGGCCGCGACCTGCCGACCGTGGCCTGGGGCGACAGCGATGCGCTGCGCGTCGGCGACTGGGCGGTGGCCATCGGCAACCCGCTGGGCCTGAACGGGACCGTGACCGCGGGCATCGTCTCGGCCCGGGGCCGCGATATCAATTCTGGACCCTATGACGACTACATTCAGGTGGACGCCGCGATCAACCGGGGCAACTCGGGCGGGCCATTGTTCAACCTCGAAGGCGATGTGGTCGGCGTGAACACCGCGATCATCTCGCCCTCGGGCGGGAATGTCGGGCTGGGATTTGCCATTCCCGCAGCGCAGGCCCAGGACATCGTGGCGCAACTGATCGAGGATGGTCAGGTTGATCGCGGCTGGATCGGCGTGGCGATCCAGCCAGTGACCCGCGATATAGCCAAAAGCATCGGGCTAGAGGATAGCCGCGGCGCCCTGGTGGCCGAAGTAACCCCCGACAGCCCCGCCCAGGCCAGCGGTCTGCGAGCGGGCGACGTGATCCTGTCCTTTGCCGGCACCGTGATCGAGGATCTGCGCGACCTGACGACCTCGGTCGCCAAGGCCGGGATCGGCGCGCAGGCCCAGATGACCGTCTGGCGCAACGATGCCGAACTGACGCTGGATATCCGCCCTGCCCTGCTGGAAACCGCAGCGCTGCAGATCCCCGCCTTGCCCGATGGCCAGGTCCTGATCCCCGAACTAGGTCTGGCCCTGGCTGAAACACCCCAGGGCGACGGCGCGATTGTGCGCGACGTCCGCGCGGGCCCTGCCTCGGACGGGGGGCTGCGTGCAGGCGATGTGATCGTCTCGATCAATCAGCGCCCGGTGGATGCGCCGGATACGGCCCAAACCGCGGTGTCCGAGGCGGTTCAGGATGACCGCCCAACGCTGCTGATCCTGGTCGACCGCGACGGCGCCCGGCGCTTTCTGACCATCGACATGACCCAGACCTGACGCCGATCACACCAAATCCAAGAGGTGTCCCAACTTGCCGCCGCGCCGCTGTCTCCGGTGCGGCGGCCTTTTTCTGCCCAAACTCCTGGCCGCGCCTGGCCACAGACCCTTTGCAGGTTCTCACAATATCGTCAGGCGATGTGTCAGGTCCTTACCATTGGACCGCGCATCAGCCACCCTAGATACGAACCCTCGCCCGCAGGGACCGTCAGGAGGTTGCAATGGGAACCGAGAAATTCACCTTTCAGGGCCATGCTGGCGACACGCTGGCGGCCCGGCTGGATACGCCCGATATGGGCCATATCGCCACGGCCGTGTTTGCCCATTGTTTTACCTGCGGAAAGGATATCGCTGCGGCGCGGCGCATATCTCAACG
>CAYWND010000318.1:0-3272 GCA_964459085.1 uncultured Oceanibium sp.
CGATCTCGTCAACCATCGCCACGACCTCGCGGTCGTCATAGTGGCCACATGCCGAGCAAACATGGTGCGGGCGCTTCAGCTCGCCACAGTTGCTGCATTCGTTCGGGTTCGCGGCAATAAGCGCGTCGTGGGAGCGGCGCATGCCCCGCTTGGAGCGGGTGATCTTACTCTTAGGTACGGCCATCTCGTGTTCAACCTCGTATCATCTTGGGCCAGCGACCCTTCGACCGGACCTAGCAGGCGGCGCACGGTTTGTCACGTCCTGCATCCAGAATCCGGTCACTTTAAACGGAAGCGCGGAACATACTCGGAATCTGCTGTTCCGCAAGGGAAAAAACACCCATCTTTTCCGACCTCTGCCGGGGGGGTGGGATCAGTCCTGTTCGTCGGTGATTTTGCCCCGCAAAGCGGCCAGCGCGGCAAAGGGTTTTTCCCGGTCGTCCCGGTCCGCGCCGGTAATCGCGCCGTCCAGCCGCGCGCCTTTGGCACGGGGGTAGGACGGCAGGGCCAGCGCAATCTCTTCGATGGCAACCTCGGCCAGGTCCAGCACCTCGGGCAGATCGTCGTAGTCGTCCATCTCTTCGGCATCAATCTCGATCTCGGCGGCCTGCGCCGACCCGTCCTGCAGATAGATGCGTCGCACCCCGACATCGATGCGGGTGCGCACCGGCTCGAGTGTGACGACACAAGACTGCGTAACGGTGGCGCCGACCTGTCCGGCCAGTCGCCAGCCCTGGCCCGGCAACGGCGTCAACTTGAACGAAAACCGCATCTTCGAGATGGAAATCGCGCCAAGTCGTTCTGCAATGATGGCGCAGGCCTCGGCAGGCGCAACCGCTTCGAATGCGTGCGTTCCGTTCTGATCCAGTTGGGCGGGGGTGACCGGGTGCGTAAAGCCCTGTGTCCCGGGTGATGCAGTCATTCCTGGTTCGGGTCCTTCGGCGCGAGATGCTTGTATTTAGGGTGTCTCCGGGGTAGGGGACAAGGGTGAAAAAGTGCTTCGGGGCGGAAACACAGTGCGTAGGGCAATCCGTTTTTCTACTTTGGTCGCATGGGCTTGTGCGGCGTTATTGCTACAGGCGTGCTCGCCATCTGTCACCGTCCATGGCTATATCCCCGAGGCCGAGGACCTGGAGTTGATCGAGCCCGGCGTCGATACGGTTCTGACCGTCGAGGAACGGATCGGCCGTCCGTCCAGCACTGGCGTGCTGCGCGACAGTGACTGGTTCTATGTCCAGACCACAATCTCGCGCCTGACATACAATCCGCCCGAAGTAACCGATCGCAGGGTTGTGGCGATCAGCTTTGACGAAGAGGGCGTGGTTGACGACGTCGCCGAATACGGGCTGGAGGACGGTCGCATCGTGGCGCTGAACCCGCGGACAACAGAAACCGCGGGCGCGCGGGTCGGGTTGCTTCAGCAGATCTTTGGCAACCTGCTGAACATCGACGCGGCCGACTTCTTTAACTAGCTTCGCTGGCCTCGTCGCTCGCCGGTTCAAAGTCCAGCGCGACACCGTTCATGCAATAGCGCAGGCCCGTGGGTTGCGGCCCGTCGGGGAAGACGTGGCCAAGATGGGCGTCGCAGCGCGCACAGGTGATCTCGGTCCGGCGCATAAAGAATTTCCGGTCCTCGTGCTCCTCGACCGCGCCGGGTTCGACCGGTGCGTAAAAACTGGGCCAGCCTGTGCCGCTGTCGAATTTGGTGCCCGCATCAAACAGCGGGGCACCGCAGCAGACGCACGAGAACATTCCGTCCTGTTTTGGGAAGTTGTCGTTGGTAAAGGCGCGTTCGGTGCCCGCCTTGCGCGTAACCTTGTAGGCCAGATCGCTAAGCTGCGCGCGCCATTCCGCATCGGACTTGACGATTTTGTCTGTCATCCCACTCCCCCTTTTCCGCAACGTCACCCGAATGTTTTTGGCAAACCGGGCCTCGTCGTCATATATCGATCATAGTTTGCTGCCATAGCACCATGTAGGAAGGACCGCGAGGCAGGCAATGGCTGGTTTCCTGAGAGGGCGCTACGAGGCCCGATTTACCAACGATCCCGGCGATGTGGGGGATGCCCAGCGCCTGAGGTATATTTGCTTTCGCGGTGACGATCCGGACGGGCTGGATCAGGACGCCTTTGATGGGGATTGCGATCACATTCTGGTCAGGGAAACCGCGACAGGACGGCTGGTGTGCTGTTTCCGCCTGATGCCGTTTCGCGACGGAACGCAGATCGGCAAGTCCTACACCGCACAGTTCTACAACCTGTCAAACCTGGAAAGTTACCAGGGTCGCATGGTCGAAATGGGGCGGTTCTGCATCCATCCTGATTGCAATGACCCTGATATCCTGCGCGTGGCCTGGGGTGCGCTGACGCGGTATGTGGACGACACGGGCGTCGATCTGTTGTTCGGCTGCTCCAGCTTCAAGGGCACCTCGGCCGAGGCCTACGAGGATGCGTTTGCCTTGCTGAAGGATCGGCATCTGGCGCCCAAACGCTGGCTGCCGCGGGTCAAGGCGCCCAAGGTGTTCCGTTTCGCCTCGCGCCTGCGGCTGCGCAAGCCGAACCTGAAGCTGGCGATGAAGCACATGCCACCGCTGTTGCGGACCTATCTGGTGATGGGCGGTTGGGTGTCAGACCACGCGGTCGTCGACAATGATCTGGGCACCCTGCATGTCTTTACCGGGCTCGAGGTCAAGTCGGTGCCAGCGTCGCGCAAGCGCCTTTTGCGGGCGACCTGAGACCCACTTGCAATACTTGGAATGATTCTAAATAGTGTTTCCGGAACAGGAGACATCTCGGCATGCTTCAACGGGTATTCGGTCGGGGTCGGCGCGCGTTCGCCAGCCTGACAGAACAGGAAATCCTGGCGCTTGCGATCAGTTCGGAAGAGGACGACGCGCGCATCTATCGCGCCTACGCAGATGGGCTGAGGGACGACTTTCCCGGATCAGCCAAGGTGTTCGAGGCGATGGCCGTGGAAGAGGACGAGCACCGCCGCCGTCTGATCGAACTGCACCAACGCCGGTTCGGCGATACCATCCCGCTGATCCGTCGCGATCATGTGAAAGGCTATTACGAACGCAAGCCCGACTGGCTGGTCCGGCCACTGGGGCTGGAAAAGACGCGCGAGATGGCCAGCCGGATGGAACAGGACGCGGCGCGGTTCTATCGCGCGGCCCAGACCCGGACGCAGGATGCCGACACACGCAAGCTGTTGGGCGATCTTGCGGCGGCCGAAGAGGGCCACACAGTGCGTGCCGACCGGCTGGAGGCCGA
>CAYWND010000318.1:3282-4043 GCA_964459085.1 uncultured Oceanibium sp.
CATCTGACCGATGACGTGCGCACCGAAGAAGAGCAGCACGAGCGCCGCCGGTTTATCCTGACCTATGTGCAACCGGGGCTTGCGGGCCTGATGGATGGCAGCGTATCGACGCTGGCGCCGATTTTTGCCGCCGCCTTTGCCACTCAGGACACATGGACGACCTTTCTGGTGGGATTGTCGGCGTCGGTCGGGGCCGGGATCTCGATGGGCTTTACCGAAGCCGCGAGCGATGATGGGGTGATCTCTGGGCGTGGCTCGCCCATCACGCGCGGGGTTGTGACCGGGCTTATGACCACGCTGGGCGGGTTGGGCCATGCGCTGCCCTATCTTATCCCGGACTTCTGGACCGCAACGGTGTTGGCCATCATCATCGTGTTCGTCGAATTGTGGGCGATCACCTGGATCCAGAACAAGTACATGGAGACGCCCTGGCTGCGCGCGGCGATGCAGGTCGTGCTGGGTGGGTCGCTGGTGCTGGCCGCAGGGATCCTGATCGGCAACGCGTGACCGTCGGTGTCTGACAGCGGTCAGTAGGTTTTCTTGAACAGGATTTCCTGCGCCTTCTTGTCGTCCTGAAGGTTGGACCGCAACTCTTCGCCCAATTCTCGGCCGCGTTTGACGGCTGGTCGATCCCAGACCGCCGCCAGCCACCGTTTCATGTTCGGAAACCGGTCGATGTCCTGCTGCTGGCCTTCCCAGCCGTTGGCCCAGGGCCAGATCGCCATGTCGGCGATCGAGTACTCGGCTCCGGCCATGTACTC
>CAYWND010000319.1:0-4035 GCA_964459085.1 uncultured Oceanibium sp.
CGTTGCCGGTGCGCCGGATCATGTCGATCAGCGCATCACCCGCCTGGTCGATGGTCATCTCGCGCGTCAGAACGCCGGTGACATCCACATCGATATGCTCGGACATCGTGCGCAAGGTCCGCGGGTTGCCCGAGATCTTGATCACCGGCACGATCGGATTGCCGACCACATTGCCCTGCCCCGTGGGGAAGGTGTGGATGACATAGCCTGCCGCCCCCATCAGCGTGACGCATTCGGCCGCCGCAGACGAGGTATCCATGAAGTAGAGGCCACGCCCCTTGGCCGGCGCCTCGGCCGGGCCGAGCGCGTCGATATAGGTGCACTCGCGCCCGATCTTTTCCAGATTGCCCAGGGCCTTTTCCTCGATCGTCGTCAGACCCCCCAGGATGTTGCCCTTGGTCGGCTGGCTGTCGGACAGATCGTCGGTCTGATGCGCAAAGATCACGTCATCCTGATAGGCCTGGCAGATCTCCTTGAACTTGGCCGCCGCCTCGGGCGTGGCCGCACGCTTTTCGCAGATGTGTTCGGCCCCGGTGATCTCGGACGTCTCGCCGAACACACCGTAGAGGCCGTTGGGGATCAGCTTGTCGTACATGTTGCCAACCGTCGGGCAGGACGACAGGCCGGTGGTGGTGTCGCTTTCGCCGCATTTGGTGGACACCCACAGATCCGTCACCGGGCATTCCTCTTTCTGCAGCTCGGACGCCCAGTGGACAAATTCCTTGGCTTTCCAGCTGGCAGACCGAATGGTCTCGAAATCGCCGTTCTGCTCGATCGAGAACTCGGCCACAGGTTTGCCGGTCTCGCGGATGCCATCGGCGATCACCTTGGTCCACGCGGGTTCGATCCCGATCACCACGACGGCGGCGACGTTGGGGTTCGCGCCGGTGCCGATCATGGTGCGGAAATGCAGCTCGAGATCCTCGCCGAACTGCAGACGGCCATAGGCGTGCGGCAGGGCCATCGTGCCCTTGACGTTGTTGGCCACAGCCTCGCAGGCCGCGTTCGAGATGTCGTCGACTGGCAGGATGATGACGTGGTTGCGCACGCCCACGCGGCCGTTTTCGCGGCGCCAGGCCTGCACAGTCAGGTTCGATGCGTCAAAGGCCATCTTACCACCTCTTGGTTTTCAGATTGTGGGTGTGGACGTGACGGCCCTTGGGCGCGTCACCGACCATCTTTCCGATATCCTCGCCATACTTGATGACGGTGTCGCCCTCTTTGAGGTCGGACAGCGCGACCTTGTGGCCGATCGGAATGTCGTCGCCCGCGGTCATCTGGAAATCGGAATTGTCGTGGGTGACAACGCACAGCATATCCGTGCCCGCGGTCAGTCCTTCTACGACCACAACACCCACGTTGTCGCGTTCGTCATGCACCAGAAGCTGGGGAATGCCCATATCCGGTCCTCCTCGTGATTCGGCTAAGTCTTATATAAGTGTTCTTACATCATACACGATCGCGCTGGGCAAGGGGGTGCTGGGCAAAGGGGCGCTGGGCCCGATCAGGCCTCTAGCAGGCCCTTGGTCGCGCGCAGGATCATGTCATCCACGCTGACCGGCAGTTTTTCGGCGACCTTGACCTTGGCATCGACCAGCAGGAACGAGGTTCCATGCACAAGGGTCCACAGCGGAAACGCCCGGGCCAGCACCTGGTCATCGATGTCGGATTTGCCCATGTATTCGGCCACTTGCCGCAAGAGCACCTCGTAGGTGCCCCAGCCTGCCTGGGCGGCCTCTTCGTCGTCCCGGCGGCCGTGATCGGTGAACATCAGCTGAAAGACACCGGGTTCAGCCTGAGCAAAGTGCACATAAGCCATGCCGATGCGCCCGATCCGGCGCACGATGTCGTCGGGTTCTTCCTTGGCATAGTCCAACATCAGGCTGCGCAGCCGGCCAAATCCCTCGATCGCCACCGCGACCAGCATATCCTGCTTGTCGCCAAAGTGCCGATAGGGTGCGGCGGTGCTGACCCCGGCCAGCCGACAGGCCTGGGAGACCGAGAATCGATCCGGACCGTTTTCCTCGACCAACTCGCGAGTCGCGTTCACCAACTGCGCCCGAAGGTCACCGTGGTGATACCCCTTTTTGGATTTTACGTCCGTTTTATCAACGGCTTGCATGTTTTTTGTCCTTTGCTCGCGCACTCAAGCTTGAAAATGTTAGAGTTCCTAACATATGTAAGAACATCTAACATGCAAGCCTTCGAAGGCGCCCAAAGATAAATAAAGGACCCTCGCGATGCCGTCCATGACCCCGACACCCCGCTCTCGTCTGAAGCGCGCGGCGCTGCGTACCGGAACCATTCTGGGAACGCTGGCTGTTGCAGGACTGGCCGTCGGGCTGGTCGGGTTCGGGTCAGACACGATCACCCGGCGCGCCGAAGCGGTGGTGTCACCCGATCCGGTCGCGCCGATGCCGGTGCAGGTCCGCACGGTGGCGTTTGACACCGGCTATGACATCCCGCGCAGCTTTGCCGGACAGATCGAGCCGCGCCAGGAGATTGGACTTTCGTTCGAACTGGCCGGATTGATTTCCGAAGTCCTGTTCGACGAAGGCGACCAGGTCTCGGCCGGGGATATCGTGGCGCGACTGGATACCCGGACGCTGCAAAACAGCCGCGACCAGCAGGTTGCGGCGCGCGACGCGTTGACCGCGCAGGTCGAGCTTGCCCGGCTGACCACGGATCGGCAGCGGGCGCTGAACGAACGCGGGTTCTCGTCCAGCCAACGTCTGGACGAGGAACGGCTGAGGCTGGCCGAACTGACCGCGAGGATTGCCGAGATTGATATGGCAATCGCCGGGATCGACATTCAGATCGACAAGTCGGTGGTGCGCGCGCCGTTTGGCGGCACACTGGGTCAGCGTCAGTCTGACCCAGGCGCGGTGGTCAGCGCGGGCCAGCCGGTTGCCGCATTGCTACAGAACGGCACGCCCGAGATGCGTGTGGGCCTGACGCCCGCCGCGGCCGAGGCGGTGGCCATCGGCGACAAGTTGCAGGCGCGGTTCGGACCTAAGACCTTTGCCGCCACTCTGATCGCGCTGCGCCCGGATGTCGACCCGGCGACCCGGACCCGGACGGCGCTGTTCCGCATCGACACAGCGGACGGGCCCCTGCCCGCCTATGGCGAGACCGGCGCCGTGATCATCAACGAACGGGTCGACATGGCAGGCGCCTGGATCGACCTTGCGGGCCTGCGCGAGGGCACCCGCGGGTTGTGGAGCATCCTGACCTATGACGCGGCGACCCAGACGATCGCGCAAGAGGCGGTCGAGATCCTGCATGCCGACGGCACCCGCGCCTATGTGCGCGGCAGCCTGCGGGACGGCGCGCAGATCATCGCGCAAGGCCCCCACCGCCTGACCGTCGGGCAACGCGTTTCGCTGATCGAGGAGTGAGGCCATGGAAACCCTGACCTTCCGCCAGCCCCGCCTGGTCGCCCTGATCCTGCTGGTTCTGGTGTCGGCCGGGTTTTCCTCGCTGTTGTCCATCGGGCGACAGGAAGATCCCACGATCACCAACCTTTTCGCCACGGTCACTACGGTCTATCCCGGCGCGGAGCCGGCGCGCGTCGACGCGCTGGTCACGTCCGAGATCGAAGAGCAGTTGCGCGAGGTGTCCGAGGTCACACTGGTCGAATCCACATCCTCGACCGGGGTCTCGGTGATCAGCATCGAGTTGCTTGAGACGCTGGAGCCCGACCGGATCGAGCAGGTCTGGTCCGAAGTGCGCGATGCGATCGACGATGCCAAGCGGGAGTTTCCCACCGGCGTGCTGGAGCCCGACTTCAACAGCGACGGCGCAGGCGCGTTCGCGGCCATCGTCGCGCTGACGCCTGCGCATGACGACATTCCGCTGCCCATTCTGGGGCGCTATGCCGACGAATTGGCCGACACGATCCGCAACATCCCCGGCACCAAACTGGCCGAGATCTATGGCCAGCCCGAGGAAGAGATCCTGGTCACGGTCGATCCGGTGGCCGCCGCCGCACTGGGCCTGACGGTGAAAGACATCTCCGACCAATTGGTCAATACG
>CAYWND010000320.1:0-4021 GCA_964459085.1 uncultured Oceanibium sp.
CTGCCACCAAGTAAAATGGGTCCGGTCAACAGCGCGACCTTCGGGTCAAAGCCGCATTCCCGGAACCGAGACAAGGTCGATCGGGTGACGGGAAACCGTGGCCCCAGTGGGGCCGCGTAAGTTCCCCGAACGCGGCGAGGAACAAGAAAAGGTTGGCTGGAGGCACAAAAGTTGGGACTGCACAAGCCTTAAACGCCGCGACAAGGCGAGGGGGGGACCAGATTTTATCTTGGCACTAAACGGCTTGCCATTCCAGTGCCCAAGGGCGCCAATGGCCCATTTCCAACTAGGAGATCAGGTATGCAGTTTACCGGTGGGACTGAAACGGATACCTTTATTAGCCGCGTCACCAGCGTTCGGATAATGGACCACACGGAGTACCAAGGGGGACATGCACCATACATTGAACTGACTGGTTAACCCGTGAATTCATATACAGCTGGAGGGAAAAAATGACCCGATGGCGCAACATTATTTCTCACCCTGTCGCGGATACAACGGCTACCACTGATGAGGCTTGATTTTGAGAATTTAGCTGGCCACCGCATAACCGGAGTTTGTTTCATTCACGACTACATCGAGATTACATTTGATGTCGCGATACTGAGATGTTTGACTTTGCCAGTCCTGAACCGAGGCGGCGCAGACATTCGGCCGGGCGATAGCACCTATGAAAAACGCATGGTCGAAATGCTTCATAGCAGGGTATCAAAAACTAGGGTAGTCGAAGGCGCTCAGATGACAATGAATTTCGGGGATTCTTGTTCTATTTCAATAAGTTTAAAGGAAATAGATAAGATCAACGGCGAAGCGGCTCACTTCGTTTCGTTGGATAGCGGCATACTGGACGTATTTTAGAACTATGGAACCGCCTCGATAGCATCACCTGCTGCATAAGGGCTCAGTGAACTCCAATGGTGATCGCTCTCACTACATATTCTACAGCGAAGTGAGATATACCGCTACTTGCCAAGCTTCCCAGGCCGCGCACTGCAAGACCCGCAGGACATGAACTACGCCTTTGACCCGCCGAGCGCTTGCTGTGGGCGACGAATGTCAGCAACACGGCCTATTCCCGGACTTTCTCCTATGACGGTGAGGCGCGCTAGGAAAGTAGCCCACCGGACCGTTTCCGGGCGGCCTTTGGGGCTCCGCCCGTTCGGGCCTGAAACGGTCCACTGGACCGTTTCCGGGACGGCCCTTGGGGCTTTGCCCGTTCGGGTCCGAGCCGGTCCACTGGACCGTATCCGGGACGGCCCTCACACCATTCGGATGACGTCCTTGTCGATGGCCAGCATGTATCCCTTGCGCGCGATGTTGCGGACCAGCAATTCGCTGACGATCTGGTTGCCCAGCGCATCGCGCAGGCGTTTGATCCGGGTGGCGCCGGCGGCCTCTTCGGCATCGCCTTCCGCCTTGCCCGACAGGATCGCCTCCAGTTGCACGCCGCTCAGCACCTCGTCGTCCAGCCGCGCCTCGCACAGTACCGCCAGCGTTTCGATCGCGGCCTCGGTCAACTGGAACTCCATCGCATTGATATAGACCAGCCGCTCGTCCCGGCTGACGATCAGGCTGTTGACGTGGATCCCCGCCTTCTCGATCTCGGACATCCGCCGGTTCAGCCCGATGATCGTGACCAGAAACACCAGTGCCGCCACCAACAGCGCCGTGGCAAAGACCAGCAGCACAAAGATCACGAACCGATAGCTTGCCAGCGTGTCGGAAAACGCCGTCCCGCTGCCCGCCAGGATCTCCAGCAGCTTGATCTCGGCGCGCGACGTCAGATCGTTGTTCTCGACAAACAGCCGCTCGACCCGCGCATTGAACGCGTTTGCATCCGGCAGGTTCACAAACAGCACCACCGCCGCGACCAGCAGGATCGCGACGATCGCGGCCAGCCCGGCGGGGACGATCCACCCAGCCCTAGTAGCGGAGGTAATAGGCCCCGGCACTCTCCCTCCTCTGGTCCAGCCCCTCGGGTCCGAACACCGACAACACGTTCAGCAGGATCCAGCCGTCACGCCCGATCTTGGCGGCCACCTCGGCCGCCGCGGCGCCCGAGGCACAGGCGCTGTCCGATACCTGCACCACACCGTAGTGCAGTTTCAACGGATTGTCCTGCTTGGCCTTGTAGTCGGCATAGCACGCGGCCTGCGCCGGCAGTGCGGCGATCCCGATCAGCAGCGCGGTCAAAAGGATGCGTTTCATCATGCGCCGATCCTGCACCCCTTCGCCGGGGATATTCAATAACCAAAGGGGGTTGATGCCCCTGTTATCCGATAACAGCGCCCCGATATTGCCTGACGTCCACGCCCTGACCCAGTGTCGGCCCATCACGGGAACAACCGCCGGAAAGGACGCACCAGATGTTCACCACACGCACCTACAAGACACTCGCCGCCGCCATCCTGTCGCTGTCGATCATCGGCGGCACCGCTCCGCAGGCCGCCGCGCAATCCAACGAGGATCTGCTCAGACTGCTGGGCATCGGCGCGGCGGCGGTCGTCGTCGGCAAGGTCATCAAGGACCGCCGAGATGACCGCAAGGCCGAGGCGCGCGCCGCCCAACAGGCGGCCCAGGCCCAGCAATATGACTATATCCTGGTCGACGACCATCTGGACCGCCACGACCGCCAGCGCCTGGGTCGGCACAAACACGGCAAGGCCTGGAACCGCAACCAGGGCGGCAACCGCTATTCCCGCGACTTCCGCCGCGCCAACCGCCAGTGCCTGCGCCAGCGCTGGACGGATGACGGCTGGGTCCGGTTCTGGAACGAACGCTGCCTGGAAAAGGCCTGGCGCAAGGCGCGCAAGGACGACCGCTATGACCGCGGCTGGCGCGAGGATGCACGCCGCGAATGCCTGCGCAAACGCTGGACGGAAAACGGCTGGCGCACCTACCACTCGAAATCCTGCCTGCGGGCCAAGGGCCTGCGCGTGCGCCACGACGACTGATCCAGTGTCGAGCAGTGGGGGGTCCGGCAACCGCGCCGGGCCCCCTTTTTCGTCAGTCCTCGGGGTAGAACGGCCCCTCGGTCACCTCCTTGTCGCCATTGGCCTTGTAGCAGCGAAAGGAATAGCCGTTGCCGCTGGCATGCGGCTGGGTGCTGGGCCCGCCGCCCTGCCGCGCACAGGTCTTGGCAAAGTTCTCCTCGTCCTCCGGCGTCGGCTGTACGGCCTGCGGTCGGGGCCTGCGGGCGGCCAGCCGCGCGGGCGCGGCGGCAACCGGCGCGGCAAGACCAGCGGCAAGGGCCCCTGCGGTAAGTCTCAGAAAGCGGCGGCGTGTCGGGTTCATGGAACGGTCTCCTGCAGTTGGGTTGAATGCCCATGGGTCGCCACACACGCCCGCCCGGTTCAATCTTCGCCGCGCAATCCCCGCACGAAACACTCACGACTGGACATCGCCCGCATCCTGGCCAGGATGCGAGACACCGGCACAAGGCCCGAACCAGACCAGAGCCGTGATGTGACTACCGAAAGCCGCACATTGGAATTCGCATTCGCGAAATCGCCCTCCGGTCGCGACGTGAAAGCGCGGGCGGTGCTGGTCGGAGATCCCGACACCTGGGTGCACTACTACTCTGCCAATCAACGTTTTGAGACAGCGGATCGCTTTATTGTCAAAGCCAACGGGCGCATGTTCGGGTTCGCCTCGGATTTCCATATGAGCACGCGCGTGCTCGGCCCCCACGAGGGTGGGCCCAGCGATGGGCTGGCCATACGACTGGTATGCATACCCTTGTCAGAATCTCTCGTTGATCTGGAGGACGCGAGAACGATGATAAAGACGGATGATGCCAAGTTTCGCAGCCGAGAAGAGCAGGATTGGGTCATCAAGGTTTTGCAAGAAGGCGCGCGAAAGATAATCGCGCCAAGAAAGTACCGCCCAAATTTTGTTGCGTTTTCCAGTTCGGCCAAGGCGCGGCTGGCAGCAGGAGACTTGATCGATGAGCAGTGAGCGATAAGCGATGAGCAAGCAAGGTGTCAGGACGGCGACCAGTCTCTCGTCATTCCTCTTCGCG
>CAYWND010000321.1:0-4016 GCA_964459085.1 uncultured Oceanibium sp.
CCGCCCCGGTTTAAGAAGCGCTCGTGGCTGCTAAGGATCTTTTGCCACTCGTCGCTGCTCTTGTGCGCGCCGGTGTGGTTCAGCTCGTCCCGCTTGAAGTAGATCTTGGCGCCACCCAACTCGGCGGTCAGGCGGGGCGCGAAGTAGAGCGGAGAGGGGCGGCCGACGTAGTGTTTCCACAGATCGTCCATCTCGGCCCAGAAGGTGGGATCGGTCTTGGCGTGTTCGTACCGGGCCTCGAGATCCAGGATCAGCGGCATCAGGGTCTCGGACACGAAGCGCCCGCCGAAATCGCCGAACCGGCCCTTCTCGTCCGGGCCGGTGCGGTAGGAATTGAGCATCTCGCTGGCCATGTCTTGCCCTCCATCTGTCTGACGGTGACATAGCGGGGTCGGGGGACGAGGTCGAGGGCTGATTTCAAGGTGCTCAAGCTTGAGCAAATTTCAAGCCTCTGTAATCAAAGGAAAAAAGTGTTAACGTAGGTGTGAGCACATCCTGTGAGATGCCGTTTTGACGCGGGCCGCGCCTGAAATGCCATCAGGCGGGAGCATCATCAACAACGCGGGAGAGCGTCTCGGCCGTTTGTGGGTCGCGCCCCAAGGCTGAGTCCAGACGCGCGCACCAGCGGTCCCCGCGATCGCGGGCATCGTGCCAGGCCTCGGCCAACTCGTCGGGGCGATCCTGGGCCAGCACCCGGATCAGGAACGCGGCCTGCAACGCATCCTTGCGGGATTTCAGGCTGTCGGGCCCGGTGCGTCGCCGGTCCGAGACGATCAGCTTGTGGATCGCGAACCGTTCGGGCCGGGGGATCTGGACCAGAACGCCCGACCGATACAGCACCACCGCCTTGATGGGATCGGCCAGCACATAGTTGAGGTAGTGCAGCGACTGGGCATCGACCCCCAACGTGGGCAGCTCGCGCAGCCCTTCATCTTCGGTGAACGAAGGGGTCAGAAACTCGACCAGGGCGTCCCGCTTGGACTGTTTCCAGCGCCAGGTGCGGTTCGCATCAATCCCGGGCACGGGCTGAAATTCGAAATCGGACAGCACATCGGCCAGGGGTGTTTCCACACGGTCGTCCAAAACCAACGCCAGACGTTCGAAACTGGCGATGTCGATATCTCCAGTTTGTGCCATGAGATCGAAGTCGAACCGCACACCAAGCTCGCCCTCGTAGAGACGGAACGCATGTGTGCCGATCACCGTCCCGCCCAGGCGGAACACACCGGCCCGGGCCATTGCTGACAGCAATTGGCCGGTCGGCGCATCCACGGGAAGAAACCCCTCGGCCCGAAGGATCCTGACCAGTCGCGTGCGCCGTTTGCGCCGCTCTTCCCGGTCGGCTTTGAGGTGTTCAAGCCGCTTAAAGCGCTCGCGGAGCTGAGGCGAATCCTCGCCGATATAGCGTTTCTTGACGGATGTCCCGACCCGGTAAGTGTCATACCAATAAAGCTTGGTTCCCTGACGGAATTCCCGGGGAACGCCCCTGACATCGCTGATCTGATCGTCAATCAGCGATTGCCTGAGATCGTGATATGCGGCGAGGGATGTCGCAGTATGATGGCGGATCATGGCTATACTCAACGGCTCAAAATTTTGTTGAGTATAGACTATACTCAACAGATTTCAAATTCGTTGAGTATATCTTTTTCAAGCGTCGATAGACGTGGCAGCCTGAACAAACTCTCGGATCAGGTCCGCGTCCTTGATACCCCGTTCCCGTTCGACACCAGAGGCGGTGTCGACCTGTTGGGCACCGGTGATGCGGATGGCCTGGGCCACGTTGTCAGCCGTCAGACCCCCAGCCAGCATCCAGGGCACCGGCCACCGGCGGCCTTGCAGCAGCCCCCAGTCAAAGCTGTGCCCGGTCCCACCCAGAAGTGCTGCGTCCTTGGGCGGTTTGGTGTCCAGCAGCAACTGGTCTGCGACATGGGCGTAGAGGTCGATGGCATCCAGGTCGGACGCTTCCGCGATCCCGATCGCCTTCATCACCGGCAGGCCATAACGCGCCTTGACCTCGGCCACCCGGAGCGGAGTTTCGGTCCCGTGAAGCTGCAGCATGTCCACAGGCACGGTGTCCAGGATTTCATCCAGTTCGGGATCCAGCGCATCCGCCGTCAAAGCCACCTTGCCCAGTCCGGGCGGCACATCCGTCGCCAATTTGCGCGCCCGCGCCAGATCGACCGATCGCGGCGAACCGGGCACGAAGTTGAAGCCCAGATAGGCCGCACCGGCATCGGCCGCCGCAGCGACGTGATCAGGGTCGCGCAGTCCACAGATCTTGACGCGCACCGCTGGGGTGTCAGGCATTTCCGGGTTTCTGATCCAGGATGGCGAGCAGCTCGTCTTCCTCGGACATGGTCTTGCGCTTGAGCGTCTCGACCTCGCGGTTCAGGCGGCTGGCCTCGCGCTGGCCTTCCGACGCGCGGCGGCGATGTTTGTGTTCACGCAGCCATTCCAGAACATAGCCGATCACCAGCCCGGTCAGGATTGATGCCAGGATCACCAGGAACAGCGGAACATCGTAGGTGATCGGCAGGATCGAGCCCAGCCCCTCGGGCAGCAGCGTCAGTGTCACCGGGTCCCGGTTGGCGAGCGCCAGAATGACGATGGCGACCATGATGACCGCCAGAAAAATCAGCTTGATCGTGCGAAGCACGGGACAGCCCCCTTCAGTTGCCGTTCATCCGGTCGCGCAACAGCTTGCCGGTCTTGAAGAACGGCACGTGCTTTTCCTCGACCGGGACGGCGTCGCCGGTGCGCGGGTTACGTCCGATCCGGGCATTGCGCCGTTTGACCGAGAAGGCACCAAAGCCCCGCAACTCGACCCGGTGGCCATGGGCCATGGCGCTGATGATCTCGTCAAAGACCGTTCCGACGATCCGCTCAACGTCCCTTTGATAGAGATGAGGATTCTCGTCCGCGATCTTCTGGATCAGTTCCGACTTGATCATGACGCCGCACTCCCGGTTGGACACCGTGTGTTTATGTTCTTCGAATGTCTGGATTATTTATAGCAAGGCCCGGCCACGATTCGCAGTCTTTTATTTGAGAATCGTCATCAATCGGGGACCGGAACGGTCGCCAAGTCCCCCGACATTGCCTGCAAAGCCTGAAATACGGCCCATGATCCAACCCAATGCGCCCTCATCTTCATCCATCGCCCAGGTGACGATGTCCAGGTCAGCCAGCGCCGGGTTCAGCGATTCGAGATGTGATCGTGCGGTGATTTCGTCGCCAAGCACGTCGACGAGACCGGCGGTCAGCGCCTGCCGGCCGGTCAGGACCCGACCATCGGCGACCTCGGTCAGTTGAGCGTCGGTCAGTGCGCGGCGGTCCTGTACCAGTGCGCGGAACCAGGCGTTGCTGTCCCTGAGCATCTCTTCCTCGACGGCGCGCGCCTCGGGCGAGAGCGGGCGGAAGGGTGAGGGGCCGGATTTCAGTTCGGACGAGCGGATCGTGACCATCTCGACCCCGACCCGTTCCATCAGACCAGTGACATCGGGGTATTCCATGATGACGCCGATCGAACCCGTGGCAGTGTTGCCGCGCGCGATCACGTGATCCGAGGCGATGGCGGCGATATAGCCGCCCGAGGCCGCAACCTCGCCCATGACCGAGACCAGGGGCTTGGCATCCGCAACCGTGCGCAGGGTGTTGAACAGCGTCTCGGACCCCACGGCGGTGCCGCCGGGCGAGCTGATATGGACGATGACAGCCTGCACGTTTTCGTCCTGCGAGAGGTGGCGGATGAAGGCGTTGCGGGCGCGGTCGTGATAGATGACGTCGTTGATCTCGACCCTTGCGATATGGGGCCGGATCCGGGGATCGGCGAAATAGGCGCCAATCAGGCCCAGCAGGAAAAAGATGCCGAGCGTGACAAGCACGCCCCGCCAAAAGGCGGAACGGCGCCATTTGCGGCGCCGTTCTTCCAGGTGGTCGCGTGTAAGCGGGTCCACTTAGTCTTCGTCCTTGCCCTTGAGTGCGGCGCCAAGGATATCGCCCAGCGAGGCACC
>CAYWND010000322.1:0-4009 GCA_964459085.1 uncultured Oceanibium sp.
GCGCCCTGATCCTCTACCAAGGGGAAAAGGTTGGAGGCGGGGATGATCCGGGTCAGAGGGTATCAGGGGCATAGGGTGGCGATCCTGGGTCTGGGGCGGTCGGGTGTTTCGGCAGCGCGCGCGCTGCGGGCCGGTGGGGCCGAGGTTGTGGGCTGGGATGACAGCGGAGCGGCTCGGGCGGCGTTCGAGGCCGAGGGGTTTGCGGTTGCCGATCTGACCAGGGATGCGGACTGGGAGGGGGTCGTGGCACTGATCGTCTCGCCCGGGATCCCGCACCTCTATCCCGCACCGCATCCCGTGGTCGACGCGGCGCAGGCGCGCGGGGTGGTTCTGGACAATGATGTGGGCCTGTTCTTTCGATCCTTTGCGACCGAGGACTGGGAGCAGATGGACACCCCGCCCAGCGTGGTCTGCGTCACCGGCTCGAACGGAAAATCGACCACGACGGCGGTGATTACCCATATCCTGGGGCAGGCCGGCAAGCCGGTGCAGATGGGCGGCAATATCGGGCGTGGCGTACTGGACCTGGACCCGCCCGAGGATGGCGGCGTGGTGGTGCTGGAGCTGTCGAGCTATCAGATTGAACTGGCCCGCGCTCTGGCGCCCGACATCGCGGTGTTTCTGAACCTCAGCCCCGATCACCTGGACCGGCATGGCGGCATGGGCGGCTATTTCGCCGCCAAGCGGCGGCTGTTTGCCGAAGGCGGGCCCGAGCGGTCGATCATTGGTGTCGATACGCCCGAGGGCCGGTTTCTGGCCGGGCAGATGCGCGAGGAGGCCGAGAATGGCGATCCGGTGATCCGGATTGCGAATTCGATGCAGTTGAAAGACGGCTGGTCGGTCTTTGCGCGCAAGGGGTTTCTGGCAGAATGGCGCCGGGGGCGGCAGGTGGCCTCGGTCGATCTGCGCGAGATGTCCAGTTTGCCGGGCGTGCACAACCATCAGAATGCCTGCGCGGCCTATGCGGTGGGCCGCAGCCTGGGGCTGGCGCCGCGCCAGATCGAGGGGGCGATGGCCAGCTATCCGGGCCTGGCGCATCGGTGTCAGGTGATCGCCGAGAAGGCCGGTGTCCGGTACGTCAATGACAGCAAGGCCACGAATGCGGATGCAGCCGAAAAGGCGCTGGCGGCGTTCGATCGGGTACAGTGGATTGTGGGCGGGCGGCCCAAGGCCGGCGGGATCGAGGCGCTGCGGCCCCTGTTCGACCGGGTCGCAAAGGCCTGGCTGATCGGTGAGGCGGCCGAGGCGTTCAGCCGGACCCTGGGCGATGTCCCGCACGAAATTGCCGCGACGCTGGATGTGGCGGTGGCAGGGGCCGCTGCGGCGGCCCAGCCGGGCGAGGTTGTGTTGCTGGCCCCGGCCTGTGCCAGTTTCGATCAGTTCGCCAGTTTCGAGGCGCGCGGCGAGGCATTTGAGGCGCTGGTCAAGGCGCTATAGCAAAGGGGGTAGGGCGATGGAGAAATCCCGGATCGCGGTCAACGGCAGGTCGATGGCCTATGTCGAGATGGGCGAGGGCCGCCCGATCGTCTTTCTGCACGGCAATCCCACGTCGTCCTATCTGTGGCGCAACGTGATGCCGCAGGTGGCGCATCTGGGCCGCTGCATCGCGCCGGATCTGATCGGTATGGGTGACAGCGACAAGCTGCCCGATCCGGGGCCCGACACCTATACGTTCGCCACCCACCGAACCTTTGTGGACGGGCTTCTGGCCGAGCTGGGGATCGACCGCGATGTGATCCTGGTGATCCATGACTGGGGGTCCGCGCTGGGGTTCGACTGGGCAAACCGGAACCGCCAGGCGGTGCGCGGGATCGCGTATATGGAGGGGATCGTGCGCCCGCTCGCCGGGTGGGACGAGTTCTCGGCCCAGGCGACGCCGCTGTTTCAGGCGTTGCGGTCGGAGGCGGGCGAAGACCTGATCCTGAACCGCAATACATTCATCGAGCGCATCCTGCCCGGGTCGATCCTGCGGGACCTCGACGAGGCCGAGATGGCCGAATACCGCCGCCCCTTTGGCGCGCCGGGGGATCGCTGGCCCACGCTGACCTGGCCCCGGCAGATCCCCATCGGCGGCGCGCCGCAGGACATCGCCGAGATCGTGCAGGCCTATGCAGAGTGGATGACCGAAAACGACCTGCCCAAGCTG
Organism: uncultured Oceanibium sp.; assembly: GCA_964459085.1. Classification (GTDB taxonomy): domain Bacteria; phylum Pseudomonadota; class Alphaproteobacteria; order Rhodobacterales; family Rhodobacteraceae; genus Halovulum. Next base: position 2,147 of record CAYWND010000322.1, read on the forward strand.
TTCGTGAATGCCGAACCGGGGGCGATCCTGACCGGTGCGGCGAGGGATTTCTGCCGGACGTGGCGGAACCAGGCCGAGGTCACGGTGAAAGGCAGTCATTTCATTCAGGAGGACTCGGGGCCCGAGATCGGGGCGGCGATTGCTGCGTGGATCGAGGCGCTGGACAGCGCGGTGTGACGGAACCCGGCAGCCTTTCCGAGGAAACGCGCGCCGTCTATGACCGTCAGGCCGCGCGATGGGACCAGGCGCGCGCGGGATCGACCATGGAAGAGGGTTGGCTTGGGCGCCTGGCTGTGGGGCTCGCGTGCGGGGCATCCGTCCTGGACCTGGGATGCGGGACGGGCGCGCCGATCGCGCGGTGGTTTCTGGCACGCGGTCATTCTGTCACCGGCGTGGACTTTGCGCCGCGCATGCTGCAGATCGCGCGGCGAAACTTTCCCGGGGCGACCTGGATCGCGGCGGACTTCAACACCCTTGCATTGGGTCGGCGGTTTGATGCCGTCGTTGCCTGGGACAGTTTCTTTCACGTGGCGCCGGACGCGCAGCCGGGTGCTATCGGGACAATGGCACGGCATCTGGTGCTGAATGGGCGTTTGTTGCTGACCACCGGGCATGAGCAGGGCGAGGTGATGGGTCAGGTCGGCGAGGAGCAGGTTTATCACGCGTCGCTGTCGCTTGATGCGTACCGAAAGGTGTTCGCTGACAACGGGTTGTCCGTGCTCGATCTCAAGATGCAGGATCCTGACTGCGGGCGGCATACGGTCTGGTTGGTCCAGCGGACCGCCTAGTGCAGGCGGGATGTCGCAAAGGTGTGTGCCCGTGCGCAGGCACGGCGATACCTCTCCTCGGTCATCAAGACCGGGAGGGTCGCGGCGGCTACGGCGGCCAGCACCGCTGATAGCGGCAGGATAAGGCTGATAACGGGCATTTCCGTTCTCCGATCCAATGGACCTTATCGTAACTGACTCGTGATTCAGTTGTCAATCGCGCGGCTGGCCAAGAAGGCTGGCCAGACGATCACAATCGCGATACTGTGGGGGCGCAAAGTGCGTGCAACCATGACGCGGACGGCAGAGGCAGATGGCAAGAACAGGAGCAGGTCAGACATGACCGAGATGGTCTATGGTGCGGTCGCCGCAAAGCCGGGCGAGCCGCTGTTGCCGCGTTGGTGGCGCACGATTGACCGCTGGAGCCTGGGCGCGGTCGTAGGACTGTTCCTGATCGGGTTGATGCTGGGGCTGGCTGCCTCGCCCCCGCTGGCGCAGCGCAACGGGTTGGAGCCGTTCCACTATGTCAGCCGGCAGGCCGTGTTCGGGTCGCTGGCACTGGCCGCGATGGTCATCGCCTCGATGCTGAGCCCGCATGCAGTGCGTCGCTGGGCGGTGCTGGGCTTTGCGTGCGCGTTCGTTGCGGTCGCGCTGCTGCCGGTTCTGGGTACGGATTTCGGCAAGGGCGCTGTGCGCTGGTATTCGCTGGGTTTTGCCAGCCTGCAACCGTCCGAATTCGTCAAACCGGCCTTTGCCATCACGGCCGCTTGGCTGATGGCCGCCAGCATGGATCTGGGCGGCCCACCGGGGCGGTCGATGTCGTTCGTGCTGGCAGTGTCGCTGACGCTGATGCTGGCGCTGCAGCCCGATTTCGGGCAGGCGGCGCTGGTCCTGGCCAGTTGGGCGATCATGTATTTCGTGGCCGGTGCGTCGATCCTGTTGCTGGTGGGCGTTGCGTTTCTGGTGCTGTTTGGCGGGGTCTTTGCCTACAACAACTCGGATCATGTGGCGCGGCGAATTGACGGGTTTCTCAGCCCCGATCTGGACCCGCGCACGCAACTGGGGTTTGCCACCAACGCAATCCAGGAGGGTGGTA
>CAYWND010000323.1:0-4003 GCA_964459085.1 uncultured Oceanibium sp.
CATCTGCTCGCGCAGATCGATGCCCAACTCGTAGTTGTAAGGTGTGTACAGCGCGCTGATCTTGCGAACCCCCTGCGGCCCGAACCGCGTGCCGGGGCGATAGGTCGTCCCGCCATCAAACGGCGCGCCCAGGACGGTCGCATCGTAATGCCCCACCTCGGTCACGTCCTCGGTGTAGGGCGCCTTCAGGAACGTGTTGATGCCCGCGTAATGCGGCAACTCGCCCCGCGCGAAAGTCGGGATAGACCGGTCCTCGATACTATCGGCGGCGGTCAACCCCATGCGCAGCGCCCAGGCCTTTTCCTTTTCCCATTCGCCGTCGGGAATATCTGCCTCGGCCTGCATCGCTTTCCACCCGCCCAGTTTGGTCAGGTCGGGGTGGTGGGCGCGCCGGTCGGGCACGCGCCGATCAGCCGGGTTGTGCGACCGGCTTTGCGCCTGGTTCATCCAGAACATGCGTTTCCTCCTTGAGTGTCTGGTACGGGATGCCGCCGTCGCGGGCATCGAAATCATAGGTGATCGTGGCGCCATACAGGTCCGGCTGCTGCGGGTCCCAGCGCACCTTGTCAAAGGCCAGCACCCGATCGCCCAGCTTGAACGCCTCGCCCAGATCATGGGTGACCATGAAAACGGTCATGCCCGTCTCGGCCCGCAATTCCTGCAGGAACTCGTGCATCTTCTCGCGCGTGCCCGGATCCAATGCCCCGAATGGTTCGTCCAGCAACAGGATGCGTGGCTTGCCCGCCAGCGCCTGCGCAATCGCCAGCCGCTGCTGCATCCCGCCCGACAGCGTCGCCGGGTACTGGTCCGCCACATGCGCCAGGCCAATCCGGTTCAGCGCGTCCATCGCGCGACCCCGCGCCGCCGCCCGCGCTGCCCCGCCGAGGATGCCGAACCGGTTCGCGCCCAACGCCTCGGCCGCGACCAGATTGTCCCGGATCGTCATATGCGGAAAGGTCGAGTACTTTTGGAACACGATCCCGCGGCTGCGGTTCGGTTCGCCCTGCAAGGGCTGCCCGTCGACCAGGATCTGCCCCCGATCGGGCCGCTCCTGATCCAGCAGCATCCGCAGAAAGGTGGACTTGCCACAGCCCGAGGCCCCGACCATCGAAATGAACGCGCCCTCGTCCACCGCCAGCGAGACACCTTCCAGGATCGGCCGGCCCGCATAGCTTTTGAACAGGTTCTCGACGACGACCAGGCTCACAGGCTTGCCTCCGCCCAGGGGTACAGCTTGCGGGACGCCTTGGCGAGCAACCAGTCGATGGTGAACGCGATCACCGTAATCCAGATGACGTAAGTCAGGATCACGTCCATCGCCAGATAGCGACGGACCAGAAAGATGCGATAGCCCAAACCGTCCTGGCTGGCGATGGCCTCGGCCGCGATCAGGAACAACCAGGCCGGGCCCAGGGACAGGCGCACGGCCTGGATCAGGCGGGGCATGATCTGCGGCAGCGCCACACGCAGCGCGATTGCCAGTGAACTGGCACCCAGTGTCTGGGCCTTGACGATCTGTTCGGGTGGCAATTCGGTCGTGCGCGCGGACAGATCCCGGATCAGGAACGGCGTGATGCCGATGGCGATCAGCGCCACTTTGGACACCTCGCCCAGCCCGAAAACGATGAACAGGATCGGCAGGATCGCCAATGGCGGCACCATCGAGATCACGGCGACAAAGCCTGAAAACGTTGTCCTGGCGAAGGGCAGCAACCCGATGGCCAGCCCGAAGATCAGACCGATGGTGGCCGCGATCCCCACACCCAGGGCCAGCCGCCGCAGGCTGGACGCCGTGTCCTGCCAGAACACCATGACGCCGGACCGCTTGTCGGGAACTGTCGCCAGTCGCACGGCGGTATCGGCGATCTGGGCAGGCGCCGGCAGCAGCTTGTCGGCCGGATTGACCGCGCGCCGCGCCTCGGACCCCGCGACATATGCCAGCAGGACCAGCACGAACGGGACGACCATCAACAGAAGGCCAAGAACCCGCCCGGGATGCCGGTTGATCCAACGCATCTGACTGCTCCACCCCAGGGTGTGCGCGGCCCGCAGGCAATGCGGGCCGCTGATGACCGACTACAGGTTGCCGTCGGCAGCCATCTGCATGAACGACACGTCATAGCGCATCTTCACGTTGTCCGGATCGCCGGTGGTGGTGCCATCCGGATAGGCCACCCCCACGAAATCGGCACTGGGCGCGCCTTCGCCCAGGATCCCCTTGTCGAACAGGAACCCGGCCACGTTGACCATGGTGGATTTCAGCGCATCAGACGAGGTGAACGCCACCGCATCCACCGGGCTCCAGAACATCTCGGTCGAGGCAAGCTGTGCCTTGTATCCGGCCAGATCGGTGCCCGAGGCCTCGGCCATCGCCGTCAGCACCTCTTCGTCGCCGGCCTCCATCAGGCTCATGACCTCGTACCAGGCCCCGACCAGCGCCTTGCCGAAGTCGGGGTTGGCGGCCAGCGTTTCGGTGTTCACCCACATGATGTCGATGATCTCGCCGGGGATATCCGCGCTGTCATAGATCTTCTTGGCGCCCGGCTCTTCCAGGATGGTGGACACCAGCGGGTTCCAGGTCACCACCGCCTCGACATCCGGGGTCGCAAAGGCCGCGATCATATCCGCGTCCGAGGTGTTTATCACCCCGCCCAGATCGCGCTCGGCCAGCCCCACGCTGTCCAGCCCGCGCGCCAGCAGGTAATGCGAGACGCTGAGTTCAACCAGATTGACCGGCTTTTCCTTCAGCGATGCCAGATCGCCGTCGCCCTTGATGATGACCGCGTCATTGCCGTTCGAATAGTCGCCCACGATCAGCGCGGTGGTATCGACCCCGCCACCCGAAGGGATCGACAGCGTGTCCATGTTCGTGGCGGTGACGCCATCGAACGCGCCAGCGGTATACTGGTTGATCGACTCGATATAATCGTTGATCTGCACGATCTCGACATCGATGCCGTACTTGTCGGCCCATTTGTCCATGATGCCGCTGTCTTCGAGATAGCCCCAGGGCATCCAGCCCACATAAATCGACCAGGCGACCTTGAAGCTGTCCTTTTCCTGCGCCGGTGCCGTCAGCGGCATCAGCGTCAGCATGGCTGCGGTAATCAGTGTTGTGCGTTTCATGTTTCGACTCCTTCGGTTGGACCCGGACGACCGAAGGATGGGATGGGAGACACGGCCGTACCGTCGCAGTGCTCTCCCGGGTTTTTTTCCCGCCGTGTACCACCGCAGAGTTTGCCCCGGTGGCGGCATCTCTCGGACCAGCCCTGCCGGAACAGGCGGAACCCTAGATGCCCTGCGCCTTTAGAGGTAGGACAGCAATGGACGTGAAGGCCCGCGGATTTGGGCCTAGCAGGCGTAGAATCGGCATATATGCCCATCAAGTCAGCACCAATTCCGCATGCATGCCTGATTATTGTGCGGCTATCCGGGAAGTGGTCGCTGAATTGGCAGTTATACTCAGTGCCAGATTCGCACTGCCACTCTTTACTCACCAGGGTCATAGGTGGGGCGATAGGCCGGCGGTGTCGGTCCCTTGTTCCGCCCGCCCTGCTGCATCTGCTCCCACCCATGGGCCAGAATCCCGACCGAGCGTGACAGGCAGAACAGCCCGCGACACAGCGGCGGGGGAAAGCCCAACTCGCAAAACACCACCGCCGTCGCCCCGTCGATATTCATCGCAATCGGCGCGCCCCGATCCTGGCCGACCGCGTGCTGAACCGCCTCGCCGATGGTGGCAAAACGGCCCGCTACGGTGCCTGCCTCCGCCGCTGCGCGGACCAGATCCATCAGGCGCGGCGCGCGGGGATCCACCGGCTTGTGAAACCGGTGGCCAAAGCCCGGAATGATCTTGCCATGCGTCGCGCGCCAGTCGGCCAGCGCAGCGCTCACGGCGCCCTCCGGCGTTGCGCCCGCATCCATCCGCGCCGCGATGTCCTGATAGATCTCGGCGCATTGCTCGCCCGCGCCGCCATGAACATCGCCCAGCATGCCGACGCCT
>CAYWND010000324.1:0-4002 GCA_964459085.1 uncultured Oceanibium sp.
GAGATGACGGCCACGGTGAAGACCGCGGACACCAACCCGGCCGAGCTGGCCGAGTTGATGGTCGGCCGCCGGGTCCTGCTGCGGGTCGAAAAGCCCGAACCAAAGATCGGTGAAACCTTGATGCAGATTCAAGGCCTGAAGGTCACCGACAGCGCGGGCGTGGACCGCCTGAAAGGCATCGATCTGGACATCAAGGCGGGCGAGATCCTGGGCATCGCCGGGGTTGCGGGCAATGGGCAGTCCCAGTTGCTGGAAGTGCTGGGCGGGATCCGTCCGGCTTCGGGCGGAACCGTGACCATGCGGGGCGAGCCGCTGGATCTGTCGATCCACGCGGACGCGGGCGCGCGGCGGGACAAGGGAATTGGCCATGTGCCCGAAGACCGCCATCGCCTGGGCCTGATCATGCCCTATGCCGAATGGGAAAACTCGTGCTTCGGCTATCACGACCGGCCCCAGTACACGCGCCCCAACGGTCTGATCAACCGCTTGTTCATGCGCGAAGACGCCCGAGCCAAGATCGAAAAATACGATATCCGCCCGCCGAACTGCGATCTCAAGGCCGCGAACTTCTCGGGTGGGAACCAGCAAAAAATCGTCATCGCGCGCGAGATTGAAAGCGACCCGGATGTGTTGCTGATCGGTCAGCCCACGCGCGGCGTCGATATCGGCGCCATCGAGTTCATTCACAACCAGATCGTCGCCCTGCGCGATCGCGGCAAGGCCGTTCTGCTGGTCTCGGTTGAACTGGAAGAGATCCTGGCCCTGTCGGACCGGATTGTCGTCATGTTCGACGGCGCGATATCGGGCGAACGCCTGCCGGGCGAGACGGACGAGAACGAACTGGGCCTACTGATGGCCGGCATCGATCCCAAGGCCCCATCCCAATGACCGGTGTAGCTGAAAACATTGCCCAGAAGGCTTGGACCGACGCACCAGCGACCGCCCGACGTTTCAAAGTGATACCGCGATGAACAAGACCCTTCCCAGATGGGCCGACTTTGTACTGATCCCCGCGATCAACGCGTTGCTGGCGTTCTTTGTTGCCGGTCTTGTCGTTCTGTTTATCGGAGAGGATCCGCTCAAGGCGATGCGGATCATGATCGCTGGGTCGCTGGGGTCCGATTACGGGATCGGCTATACGCTGTTCTACACCACCAGTTTCATCTTTACCGGGCTTGCGGTCGCGGTGGCCTTCCACGCATCGATCTTCAACATCGGGGGCGAGGGGCAGGCCGGTGTCGCTGGCATCGGCGTGGCCCTGGTCTGCCTGACCGTTGACCAGACCCACTGGATCCTCGCCCTGCCGCTGGCGGTCATCGGCGCCGCCCTGTTCGGCGCCGCCTGGGCCTCGGTGCCCGCCTACCTTCAGGCCAAGCGCGGCAGCCATATCGTGATCACCACGATCATGTTCAACTACATAGCCGCCGCACTGCTGATATATGTCCTTAACGAACTGCTCAAAGTCCCGGGCGAGATGGCGCCCGAAACCCGCCGCTTTGCCGAAGGCGCGCATATCCCGCGTCTTGACCAGATGGCCGGGTGGCTTGGCCTCGATCTGGCCCGCACGCCCGCGAACATCTCGTTCTTTCTGGCGCTGATCGCCTGTTTCGGGGTCTGGGTCCTGATCTGGCGGACCCGGCTGGGATACGAGATCCGCGCCTTTGGCCACTCCGAAAAGGCCGCAGTTTATGCCGGGATCTCGCCCGTTCGCATCACCATGATCGCGATGCTGGTCTCGGGCGCGTTGGCCGGGATGATGGCGATCAACACGGTCATGGGCGAACTGCAGCGCCTGAACCTGGACAACGTGCAAGGCGCGGGATTTGTCGGCATCGCGGTGGCGCTGATGGGCCGGTCACACCCCATCGGCGTCATACTGGCCGCCCTGCTGTTTGGCGTGCTCTATCAGGGCGGCGCGGAACTGGCCTTTGAAATCCCATCGATCCCCAGCCAGATGATCCTGACCATCCAAGCGCTGGTGATCCTGTTCACCGGCTCGCTCGAAAATATGGTGCGGTTCCCCGTGGAACGGTTCTTCCTGGCGCTCAACCGGGCCTCGGAACGCCGCACCACCGGCGCGCAGGAGGCTGCGGAATGACCTGTTTGACACCCCTGCCTACTGTGTTTGCCCGATTGAGCGGAGCGCACGCTTCTGATCGGCGACGCGCGCGGACAGTGCTGGTTACGGGACACTCCCTCATGGCCATCCAACCAGAAAGCGCGAGGAGCTGAGGGATGGAACTGGCCGAACTCTTCCAGCTGTTCGATTCAAGCCTGCGGAACGCGACGCCGCTGCTCTTGGCCTGCCTGGCCGGTCTGTTCTCGGAACGCGCGGGCATCTTCGACATCGGGCTCGAGGGCAAGATGCTGGCCGCCGCGTTTGCCTCGGCCGCAGTTGCCGCCTGGGCAGCCTCGCCTTACATCGCCGATCCGTTCCCGGGCCAGATTTCGGGCCTTGGGCTGGGCTGGACGGCCGCCTGGCTGGGCGTGTTGGCCGGTATCCTGGCCTCGGTCGCGATGGCGGCCCTGCACGGTTTTGCCTCGATCACGCTCAGGGGCAACCAGCTGATATCGGGCGTTGCGATCAACTTCCTGGCTGCGGGTGTGACCGTGCTGATTGGCGAGGCGCTGTTTTCCATGGGCGGCCAGACCCCGCAGCTGATCGGCGATGCCCGATTTACCGGGCTCGACTTCCCACTGGCCGAAACCCTGGGCGGCATTCCCATCCTGGGACCACTATACGCGGATGTTATCTCGGGTCAGGTAATCCTGGTCTATATCGCGTTTCTTGCCGTGCCGCTGACCGCCTGGACCCTCTACTCCACCCGCTTCGGCCTGCGGCTGCGCGCGGTGGGCGAGAACCCGGGCGCGGTCGATACCGCAGGTATCTCGGTCACCCGGCAGCGTTATGCGGCAGTGCTGATCTGTGGCGTCCTGTGCGGGTTTGCCGGCGCGTACCTGTCGATGGGCACCTCTGCGGCCGGTTTCGTCAAGGAAATGACTGCCGGGCGCGGCTTTATCGCACTTGCAGCCCTGATCTTTGCCAAGTGGCGTCCCTGGCCCGCGATGGGGGCCTGTCTGCTGTTCGGTCTGCTCGAAGCGATCGGCGCCAAGTATCAGTCCGTCGATGTCGGCGCGTTCGTCATTCCTGTCCAGTTCATGCAGGCCCTGCCCTATATCCTGACCGTGGTTATCCTGGCCGGGTTCATCGGCAAGGCAATCCCACCGCGCGCGGGCGGTCAACCTTATGTGAAGGAGCGCTGATCTCATGAACACCGTGATCGAGGTCATCCGCCAGCGCGCCGGCAGCGCACCCCCGCAGGTCGGCCTCATCCTGGGCTCGGGGCTGGGACATCTGACCGGCGCGGTTGACGGCGTGGCTATCCCGTATTCCAACCTGCCCGGATTTCCGGGCACCGGCGTTTCGGGCCACAACGCGGAACTTGTGGTCGGGGATCTGGAAGGTGTGCGCGTCGCAGCCTTCGGAGGCCGGTCGCACTATTATGAACACGGCAAACCCGACATCATGCGCCTGCCCATCGGCACGCTGCGCGCCATGGGGTGCGAGACGCTGATCCTGACCAACGCGGCCGGGTCGTTCCGCCAGGATATCCCTACGGGCGACCTGATGCTGATCAACGATCACATCAACTTCTCGGGCCTGAATCCGCTGATCGGCGAGCCGTCCGAGGGCCGCTTTGTCAACATGACCAACGCCTATGACGCCGAGTTGCGCAACCAGCTTTCCTATGCAGCCGAAACCGAAGGGATTGACCTGAAAGAAGGCGTATATGCCTGGTATTCCGGCCCGTCTTTCGAAACACCGGCCGAGATACGCGCGCTTCGAACCCTGGGCGCCGACGCGGTCGGCATGTCCACGGTCCCCGAGGTCATCCTCGCACGGTTCATGGGCATCCGATGTGCTGCAATCTCGACAATCACCAACATGGCGGCGGGACTGTCGACCGAAGTGATCAGCCACGAGCACACCAAGGCAATGGC
>CAYWND010000325.1:0-3996 GCA_964459085.1 uncultured Oceanibium sp.
GACCGGGTTCTTCGAGATGCCGTCCGAACTGTCATAGACCAGCATCAACGGTTCGTCGATGTAGCCGATCTTGCCTTGACGGCTGAGCCTGAGGTTGAAGTCCCAGTCGTTGTTGTTCTTCAGGCGCAGATCAAAGCCGCCGGCCGCGTGAAAGGCGGTCTTTTTCAACAGGACCGTAGGCGGGCCCATGAAATTGCCCCACAGGAAATCCCGCGACAGGTCGCCTTCTTTCACCGCCGGTCCTGGGCCCGGAACACAACTCGCGTGCCGCTCGCCATAACTCTTGCGGCCTGTCGCGTCGATTGACCGGCCATAGATGATCTTGGTGCAGAACACGGCGACGAAATCCTCGGGCAGAGTGCAGAAATGGCGCATCTGCACATCCAGTTTTTCCGGGAACCAGTTGTCGTCACTGTCCTGAAACGCCAGCAATTCGCTCCGCGCTGCGGCAATACCCGTGTTGCGGGCCGCACCGGCCCCCTGGTTCGCTTCGTGCCGGACCAGCCGCAGCCGGGGGTCGTCTATGGCTTCGATGATCTCGCACGACCGGTCGGTCGAGGCGTCGTCCACCACCACCAGCTCGATATTCGGATAACTCTGCAGCAGAACGCCACGGATCGCCCGCTCGATGCTGCGCTCGCGGTTATAGTTCGGAATGATGACAGTGATCAGATCACCATATTCCATGGTCTACTCGATCCTACCGTTTCGTTGCCTGCCGCAGATGGGTTTAGTCCCGATCCGGCCGTCTTGTAAGGGATGGACCACAGCACATCGTGGGATTTGTCGCATGATCGTCACCCGCGAACGTCGAATATTTTGAATATTTGGCAAACTCATGGCAACGCAGCGGAATTCTTGCAAACGATTGCGTTGGGGTGGTTTTGCAACCGGTTGCAGGTGCTGGGATGCTGGTTTAGCGTCCGCGCAGGACGATTGGCGAGGTTTCAGGGGACCAGATGGCCGTCACGCTGAAAGATGTCGCGTTGCGGGCGCGGGTTTCAACCTCGGCGGTGTCCCGAACCTTTACCCAAGGCGCGTCCGTATCCGCCAAAACACGCGAAAAGGTGCTGCGCGCGGCCGAAGAGTTGGGCTATCGGCCCAACGCTCTGGCGTCGAGCCTGACCACCGGCAGAACACATCTGATCGGGCTGGTGTCGAACAATTTCGGCAATCCGCTGATGCTGGAGGTGTTCGATCTTTTCACCCGCATGCTGCAGGACCGGGGATTGCGCCCGCTTCTGGTGAACCTGACAGACCAGACCGATCCACAGAACTCGATCCGGATGCTGCAGCAGTATTCGGTCGACGGCGTGATTGTGGCCTCGTCGACCCTGCCTCCGGGATTTGCCAAGGCGTTTCGCGATGCGGGCGTTCCGGTCGTACACACCTTTGGCCGACGCAGCGAAGCGCCCGAGGTCGATGTCGTAGGCATCGACAATGTCGAATGCGGCCGGATGGCGGCCCGCGCTTTGGCCGATCACGGCTACACCAGGGTCGGGTTTCTGGGCGGGCCGCCCTCGGCCACGTCGACCCAGGATCGCCACGTCGGGTTCCGGCGCGAGATCGAGCGGATCGGGGGCATTCACGCCACCTTTGACTTTGCTCCCAGCTATTCCTTCGAGGCCGGGCGGTCGGAAATGGCGCGCCTGTTGGCGGGTGATCCGGCCCAGGCTTACTTTTGCGGAGACGATGTGCTGTCGATCGGCGCGCTGTCCGCGATCGGCGAGGCCGGGCTTTCGGTGCCGGGCGATCTGGGGCTGATCGGATTGAACGACATGGCGATGGCGCGCTGGCAGAACATCGATCTGACGACGATCCGGCAACCCGTCGGGCAGATCATCCAGGCCTCGGTCGACCGGGTTGTGGGACTGTTGGACGACAAACCGTCGGGCCCGACATCCCTGATGTTCCCCTGCGAATTGATCGAGCGGGGAACCCTGCGCCCGCGCGCCTGATCACCTATCTGAACATCGGCGGACGGGCGTCGACCCACGCGCCGTTCTGGGCGGCCGAGGCAACTGCGCCATGCACAGCCGCCATGGACCGCAGGCCGTCCTCGGCCCGGGGATACAGATCCCAGGCCGGATCTGGCGCCCGACCCTCTTTGCCCGCACGGATCGCTTCGGCCAGATCGGAATAGATGTTGGCAAAGGCCAGCGGCATGCCTTCGGCGTGGCCGATGGTCACGCGGCTTGCCCGGTCGGCCTCGGGGCTGAGGCCCGCCTCGCCGCGTTCGATGATCTGGTTGCGGCCCGCGGTGGGGGTCCAAAGCAACTGGTTGGGCTGCTCCTGCGCCCAGCGCAGCCCGCCCTTTTCGCCAAACACCTGCAGCGTCAGGCCGTGCATCCGGCCCACGGCCACGGACGAGGTCCACAGTCGCCCGACCGCGCCACCATCCATGCGAAAGTTGACCATGGCATCGTCTTCCAGTGTCCGGCTGGCAATGGTCGATGCGAAATCGGCCGAAAGCCTCTCGACCTCTTGCCCGGTGACAAAGGACGCCATATGCAGCGCGTGAATGCCGCAATCTGCAAACTGGGCACTGACACCGGCCTGCGCGGGATCGTACCGCCAGCGCACGCGCGGATTGTCCGCATCCGCCGCATCGGCGTGATGGCCATGGGCAAACTCGGCCACGACCACGCGCACCGCGCCCAGATCGCCACGCGCGATCATTGCGCGCATGTGGCGCACCAGCGAATACCCGCTGTAGCCATAGTTCACGGCGCAGATCCGACCGCTTTCACGGGCGATGCGCACGATCTCTTCGCCCTCGTCAACGGTCATCGTCATCGGTTTTTCGCACAGCACGTGAAATCCTTCCCGCAGAAAGGCTGCCGTGATCTCGAAATGCGTGGCGTTGGGTGTTGCCACGGTCACCAAATCGATCCGGTCGGGGCGGTCGCGCTCGCCCTCCAGCATCTCTTGCCAATTTCCATAGGCGCGGTCGGCAGCGATGCCGAGCCTTTGAGCATAGGCCCGGCCTTCCTCGGGCCGGTGATCCAGCGCGCCCGCGACGAACGCGAATTCGCCATCCAGCCCCGCGCCCAGCCGGTGGGCGGGCCCGATCTGGCTGCCTTCGCCACCGCCGATCATGCCCCAGTTCAGTCGTGCCATCGTCTTAGAACCCTATCGAGGAAAGGTATTTGCGGTTGTAGGTCGCGTCCGCCAGCGGATCGGTGTCCGGTAGCGTGGGATCGCAATCCTGTTCCACCGTGCACCAGCCATCAAAGCCATTGTCCAGCAGGATCTGGCGCACGCGGGGAAAGTCCACGTCGCCCAGCCCCAGCTTGCAGAAGATGCCCTGACCGCAGGCATCATAGAACCCGGTGCCCTTGGCGATCACGTCCGCTTTCACCGCCGGATCGATGTCCTTGAAATGCATATAGCTGATCCGTCCCATGTGCCGTTCCATGAACGCCACCGGATCGAACCCCGCATAGGAATGATGCCCGGTATCAAAGCATATCTTGAGGATCTGTTCGTCGGTTTCGTCCAGCAGCCGTTCCAACTCGGGTTCGAAATCCATGAACCCTGCGGCGTGGGCGTGGATACCGACGGTCAGGCCATACTCTTCGGCGCCCATTCGGGCCACGTGCATGATGCGGTCGCGATAAGCGGCCCACTCGGCATCGTCCATTTTCTCGGCTGCGTCCCAGCGACCTGCGGTGGGCGCGCGGCGGGGCGAGATCGAGTCGATGATGACCAGATGCCGTGCGCCATGCGCGGCCAGCGCCTGACAGGTGCGCACGGACCCGTCCAGCACATCGTCCCACTGGGCGGCGTCGTGAAAGGCCCGGAAGATCACCCCGCCGATCAACTCTTGCCCGTATTGCGCCAACGCCTCGGCCACCTGCGGCGGGTCCTCGGGCATAAAGCCCACCGGGCCCAACTCGATCCCTGTGAACCCGGCCTCGGCGTTTTCGCGGATCACGTCGCGCCAGTCTGGATTGCGCGGGTCGCCCGCGAATTCGACGCCCCAGGAACAGGGGG
>CAYWND010000326.1:0-2666 GCA_964459085.1 uncultured Oceanibium sp.
TTTTCGTTCATCCCAAGGTGACGGACCATGATCTCGCCCATGATGTCCAGGCAGTTGACCGTCACCGGAACGTACCGCCCTTTCGAGAGATTTTCCTCTGCCAGGCTGGGGACATCGGCGGCAAATCCCGCCTGGGTCGGCCCGCCAAATGCGAACCAAGCGCCGCCGTGGCCGTGATCAGTGCCATTGGACCCGTTCTGCTTTACGGTTCGCCCGAACTCGGTGCACACAAGAACGACAACGTCGCTCATCATCGGCCCCATGTCGCGCCAGAACGTCAGAAGGTCGCGGGACCCACCTTGTACACTGCGGTTGAAACCCCCAGACGGATCCAGGATCGGGTTGCCGTCTTCGGCGACTTGCTTGCTGTGAGTATCCCAACTCCCGGCCCAATCCAAGGCGGCAACTTCGACAGGTACGCCAGCCTTCAGCAGCTGTGCCACCAGGCGTAGCCCCTTGCCCAACGGGCTTTGCGAATAGTCCAAACCACCGGCATTCGGGACATAGTCCATGCCAACGGCCTGAACCTCGGCGACAGTGTCGAGCAGAACTTTCTGGGTGCCCCGCAATGCCATCTCGGCTGCGGGCAGATCAACCTGGTGGGACGCAACATCCAACATTGCCTGTGTCAGTTGGTTGTCTGCACATCCGTTCCCGGAACAGAAATCCGGCGTAGACAGGTCATAGTCGGAACTGCGGCCGATCGAAGGGACCACCTGAGCCCCAGTCATCTCGATGCTGATCGATGATTTTCCCGCGACCACGCCGCGCAGGGGATGCCCCTCGCCGCCAGTCAGTTGCAGGTAGCGGTTGAGATAGCCGTCGATGTTATTGGCACGGGCGCCCACACCGACCCATCGCTGCGAAACGAAATGCGATCCCTGTTGACTGCTGAATGCGGTGGCCGGGCTGACCATCATGTTGCCCGACTCCCAGATCTCCATCAGCGGTTCCAGGTTCGGGTTAAGGGCCCTGTCACCGGCCAGCGCGCCCATCGAGATTGCCGAGGCCGCGTCGTTGCTGGGTGGTGCGATCGCGATGTCTGGTCGCTGTTGATAGTACAGCAGGTCACCCACCTTGGGGAACATATGTAACCCGTCTGCGCCGCCTCGCTGGAAGATCTTGATGAAGGTCTTGCCACCGGCGGCTTGGCCAAGCGTGATTGACGCACCCGACGTGCCGGCATAGGCCGCTGCGGTCGCCAGCGAATATTTGAGGAAGTCTCTGCGATTGGTCATGGCTGTCTCCGGGGGCAAGGACAGTAGGGGATTATTGCAACAGGACGCTCGGCATGACGCCGACCATCGACAACGCGCGCCTGAGGGCGATGCTTTCGTCCTGCAGTTGTGGTTCGAATATGCCGTCCGCGCCGCGCAGTGTTTCGACCACGGCGTCGAACTCGTCCGCGCGGAAATGGTCGGCGGTCGCAAGGGTCAACAGGTATGCTGCAACCTCTTCTGCGGTTTCCAATCCTGCAGCCTGAACTTCCGTCGCCAGTGCGATGCCATATGCGTCCATCTTGTTATAGGCAATGTTCAGGTGGCCGCGGTATTCGCCGATCATGCTGGCGGTGTTGGCCCAGGCTTTGCCGACCTCTGCGGTCCCAGTTGGTACAGGATAGTTCAGTTGATCCTGCCCGCCGCCCAGGAAGATCGCGCTGTAATCTTCGTAGAAGTCGCCTTCGTCCGCGCCGAAGGGATCGGCCGAGAAGGCGCGCATAAGGCCCACCGTATACTCAAAGGGCGTACGAATCTTGCTGTTCGGATAGGCCGGTGTCGAGATGTAGGCCGGATCCAACAGGATCGCCCGAAGGATGGTCTTTACATCCCCGTCCGACGCGGCCCAAGCGGTATCACACACATTTACGAAATAGTCGGGTCGTTCATCGGCGACAAAGAATTCGACCAACTTGCCGCAGACATACGCGCGGGTGGCCGGTGCATCGGACAGCAGCGCAATCAGTTCCTCGCCTTCCTCGATCCCCGCCGCACCGGACCTGCCTGTAATCGTGGCATTCAGGAATGTCAGGGTCTTGTCGCTGGTGTCGTGATATTCGGGGAAGAATGTGAACTCGTGGATCCGTGCCAGCCCGCCCTTGTAGTCACGAACCTGTGTCCGGCCCCAGCCGGTGAAAATCTCGGCCACCGCGATGATATCGTCGATGGTGTAGCCGCCATCGACACCGACGGTATGCAGTTCGAGGACTTCGCGTGCGTAGTTCTCGTTCAGATTTCCCGCCCGGCTGCGCATGTTATCAAGGTAGTCCATCATCAACACGTTCTTCGCTGAGTACTCCAAGAGTTGCTCGAAGCTGCTGAGGGCAAGATCGCGGTATCCATCTAGGTCCATGATCTCGCCATAGATCGACTTGTCATCCCGCGCGATAGCGTGGAAATGGTTCGACCAGAACTGGGCCATCACCTCGTTGAGTTGACGCTGGGAATATGCGCTGTAGGCGATCGAATTGGACCTGACACCTTGCAAGAGTCGGCTCTTGTTATTGACCTCGGTCAGCAGGTCTTCGGGCATTGTCGCCTCGAATGCGCTGTCGTTGATCGTTTGGGGTGACAACTGCTCTTCCACGAAGCCCTGGAAGCCAAGTGCGCGGAACCGCGCGTAAAGCTGCGGTGTCGCGCCAAAGGTCAGGCGCTTCATCGCCTGAGACA
>CAYWND010000326.1:2676-3991 GCA_964459085.1 uncultured Oceanibium sp.
TCCGATGCATGGTTGCCGTCAAACGTGTAGACAACCGGCTGCGATTGCACGTTTTGTGCTGCAAGGCTGGTGCCGACCAGGGTCACGGTAACCGTGCCGTCAGCCCCGAAGTCCTCGGGGAAGATGCGGACCGCGAATTGGCCATTGGATTGACCGACATCCACGATGGTCTCGCGTCCGTTGGGCTGCATCGTCGCTGCGACAGCATCGTAGGTTTGTGGCATCTGCACGCCACCAAACAGTGTGGTGCCCCCAAGCGGAAGTGTGTCTCCGCTGGCATGCGAGGTCAGTCCGATCGCCTGATTCAACGTGACGTTCGTCGGCGGCAGCAGCAAGCCGGCCGTGGCATTGCCTGCGTTTTGGCTGGGCTGTGGCGCGGGGGCCGGATCTGGCGTCGGCTCAGGTGCCGGGGCTGGGGCAGGATTGCCGGTCCCGGGCCCTGAGGATTGAGTCGTTCCCGGTGCCGGGGCAGGTGCCGGGTCAGGTGCAGGCGCCGGGTTGGGCGCGGGCGCGGGATCTGGGGCGTTCGCCGCACTGGTTGTCGATCCAGTACCGGGTGCGGGCGCAGGTGCAGGCGACTGGGATCCACCACCCGATGCATTACCCGAGTCGCTCGTGTCCGCCGATGGCTGACCATTCACGGTCGACGAGCGAACATAACAGTTTTCGCCAATTCTCTGTAGGCCGTAGATCTCCAGTTGTCTGGCACGCCCGTATCTGGCGCGAATCGTGCTCAGAGGGATACATGTAGCACCGCCGGAAGCAGGCGCCGAAACGCCAGATGCTGAGGTGTCCGGCGCGTTTTGCTCGGGCTTATTCGCGGTGTTGCCGTCAGGTGGATTCGATGTTGCCATTCCTGTGCCTTGCGGCACGGTTGGTTGATTTGGGACCGAGTCGCCAATTTTCACATAGCAGTTATCTGAAACCTTATGGATCCCATAAACCTGGAGTTGCCTTGCGCGGCCGTATCGGGCTCGGATAGTGCTGTACGAGATGCATGCAGCATCGCTGGGTGCAGCCGCCGACGCGACGGGAATTGCCTGCCCGCCGTTGGTCCTTTCGACGGTCGGACTAGATGGTGCGGTCCCCGAACTGGTCTGAGTTGTTGTTGGCTGGATGGACCCCTCGGTGCCCATTTTCACGTAGCAGTTCTCAGATACCTGACTGATTCCATAAATTTCCAGCTGTCTTACCCGTCCATACCTGGCCCTGATTGTGCTCAGGGGGATACAGTACCCGTTTGACGCCACCTCTACTCCAAGGTGAAGGATATCACTGGGCTCGTTCCGTTCAGGCTCTGATACGTCGAACCCTA
>CAYWND010000327.1:0-3972 GCA_964459085.1 uncultured Oceanibium sp.
CGGCATGCCCGACGAGATCGAGACACTGTGGCAGCAGGGCGCCGAGATGCTGCGCGACGCAGGCGCCCAGATCGTCGACATCTCGCTGCCGCACACCAAATACGCGCTGCCCGCCTACTATGTCATCGCGCCTGCCGAGGCGTCCTCGAACCTCGCCCGCTATGACGGGGTGCGCTATGGCCACAGGGCCAAGATCGACCCTGGCGAGGGCATCGTCGAGATGTACGAACGCACCCGCGCCGAAGGCTTCGGGGACGAGGTCAAGCGCCGGGTGATGATCGGCGCCTATGTCCTGTCCGCCGGGTTCTACGATGCCTACTACGTGCGGGCACAAAAAGTGCGCACGCTGATCAAGCGCGACTTCGAGACAGTCTTCAACGACGGCATCGACGCGATCCTGACCCCGGCCACGCCCTCGGCCGCGTTCGGCATCGGCGACATGGCCGATGCGGACCCGATCCAGATGTACCTCAACGACGTGTTCACCGTGACGGTCAACCTGGCCGGCCTGCCCGGCGTCAGCGTGCCCGCGGGGCTGGACAAGACTGGCCTGCCGCTGGGATTGCAGCTGATCGGCCAGCCCTGGGGCGAGGCCGAAATGCTCAATATGGCCTTTGCACTGGAAAAATCGGTCCAGTTCTCGCATCATGCGGAAAAATGGTGGTGAACGCACCGAGGCAGTAGAGACGAGGCAGAACAATGGTCCGAGCAAGCTTTATCGCATCGGCAGCCCTGATCGTGTTGGCATCCTGTGATGATACCGGCCCCGCTGGCGGTCAGGGATACTTCGACCCACCGGCGCCTGCGCCGATCTTTGACGAAACGCCGATCACCCGCTTGCCGCCGCAACCGCAGACCGCGGTGATCCTGCCCGACATCCAGGCGCAGCCGCCCGTGTCCGACCCTGCGCTTGCGCAAACCCAGATCGCCCAGGCACCTGCGGTCCCGCCCGCTCAGGATCCCGGCGCGACGGCCCTGGCCCAGGATGTCACGGCGGTTCTCGAGGCGACCGCGCCCCAGCCGGTCGATCCGAACGCGGATATCGGCATCGATCCCAACGACCAAAGCATCAATCTGGCCGAACAATCCCAGGAACAGCAAAAGCGCCAGCGCGAGATTGCCGCCGCCCAACGGCAGGCCGCCCGCGACCAGTTGGTCGTGATCGAGCCCGAGCCCGTGCCCCAGGTCGATCCCAACGCGAATGTCGTAGCCTTTGCCCGCGGCACCTCGCACCCGGTCGGGACCAAGCGCTACAACCGACCCGCGTTCCGTGACCGCATCCAGTCCCGCAACACCTGCCGCCGCTTTGCCAGTGCGGACGAGGCCCAGCGCGAGTTTCTGGCCGCGGGCGGACCGCGCACGGACCGCTTCAACCTAGATCCCGATGGCGACGGCTTTGCCTGCACCTTCGATCCCGAACCCTACCGCGCGCTGAAGTTCTGACGCGCGTCCGGCCCATGTCGCCTCTACAACGAAAAACGCCCCGCTTTGCGGGGCGTTTCGTGTTTTGGTGTCTGGGACCTCAGACCTTGAGGTCCCCGGCGCTTTTGCGCCCGTCTCTTCCATCAATCAGTTCGAATTCGATCGGCTGGTTGTCGGCGAGCGTCGTCAACCCCGCCTGCTGAACGGCAGTGATGTGGACAAAGATGTCCTTACCACCATCCTCGGGCTGGATGAATCCATACCCTTTCTCGGTGTTGAACCACTTGACGGTACCTTTGGGCATTTGGTGCTAGTCCTATTCGCATTGACCGGGACGCATGTGCCCCGACTTCGTTCGATGTAACGGCCCCCGAAATTTCCGCCATCTCTTTGCGAATGGTCAGTTTGGTGGGAATTCGAAACTTCGCATTCAGATTCTACTACGAATCAGCACCGGCTTACAAATGGCGATCTAAGCTAGGCATGCTGGCCCCGATACCTGCGGCTTGCTATGCAAGTCGCAACACACAACCACGCAAGGGACAAAGACCAGCCATGGCCGATCTTCTGACCATCGAGAACCTCGCCAATCTCGGCGTACTGTTCTTTCTGCAGGCCGTGCTCGGCTTCGACAATCTGCTGTACATCTCGATCGAAAGCCAACGCGCACCCGCCGAACACCAGGCCCGCGTGCGCCGCATGGGCATCCTGATCGCGGTCGGCCTGCGCATCGTGCTGCTGTTTCTGATGATCCAGTTGATCGCCTCGCTCAAGGCGCCGTTCTTCACGCTGGACATCCCCGGCGTGATCGAGGGCGAGTTCAACTTCGCCGTCTGCGTGTTCCTGTTCGGCGGTGCCTTCATCATGTACACAGCCGTGAAAGAGATCCATCACCTGCTGTCGATGGAGCATATCGAGAACCCGGTGAACGGGGGCGGGCAGAAATCCGCTGCCCAGGTCATCATGCTGATCGTCACGATGAACCTGATCTTTTCTTTCGACTCGATCCTGTCGGCCCTGGCGATCACCGATGTGTTTCCGGTGCTGGCCATCGCCATCATCGCCTCGGGGATCGCCATGCTGCTGCTGGCAGATGGCGTGACCGAGTTCATCAAGCGCAACCGGATGTACGAGGTTCTGGGCCTGTTCGTGCTGCTGATCGTCGGCATCGTCCTTTTGGGCGAAGGCGGACATGTCGGACATCTCAAGCTCTTCGGCTACGAGGTCGAACCAATGGCCAAGTCGACTTTCTATTTCTCGATTGCCGTTCTGTTCCTGGTCGAGTTCATCCAGTCCGGCTATCAGAAAAAGCTGGCGGCCGTTCGCGAGCATGAACAATCCGGCGCGCACTGATCTGTCAATGTGCGGGGTGCGATCCTGCACCTCGCAATTGCCGCCATGAATGCCTATCTCAGGCGGCAAGAGCATGATACGTTGGGCAAAACGGGGGATGGGGATGTCTGACAAGACGTTGCAGGGCTTTGCTGCGGTTGTCCTGATCGCGATTGTCCTGTTTACCGGGATCGGGGCGTTTGGCGGGGTGCTGTCCTGATGGCGCAGCGCTATTCCGGCAAATACTCGCCCGGCCCCGGCGGCATGCCCCAGACCCAGCCGCCCCGGTTCCGAAACCGCCGTGCGCGCAACGTCAATATCGCGGCGCGTGCGATGTATTTCGCGCCCCTGCCCCTGCTGTTTGCCGGTCTGGGCGAAATCATGTCAGGCGACGCACTTGGCATGACGATCGAGGTCGGAAGTTTCGCGATCCTGATGCTGGGCGCGGTCCTGCTGAACGAAGGGCTGAAGGCCGAGGCGGCCTACGAATCCCGCACCATCGCCCGCCCTCCTGCCATTCCACGAAAGCTGTTTGCCGCCGCCTGCACCGCGCTTGGCGTCGGTATCGCATCCTACCTGTCTGCAAGCACCGGCCTCCTGGGCGCGCCGGTCTTTGCCGCAGTGGCTGCCGGCGCACAGCTCTATGCCTTTGGCCTCGACCCGATGCGCAAGAAGGGGCTGGACGGGGTGTCAGACTTTGAAACCGACCGCGTGGCCCGGGCAATCGACGATGCCGAGGCAACGGTGGGCCAGATCTTGGCCGCCGCCAAACGCATCGGTGACCGCCGGATCGAGGGTCGGGTCGAGGACATGCTGACATCGGTCCGCGACGTCTTTCGCGCGGTCGAAGACGATCCCCGCGACCTGACCCGCGCGCGCAAGTTCATCGGCGTCTATCTGCGCGGCGCGCGCGACGCGACCGTCAAGTTTGCCGATCTCTATTCTCGCCGCCAGGATCAAGAGGCCCGCACCCAGTACGAGGCGCTGCTGTCTGACCTGGAGGCCAGTTTCCGCAACCACCGTGACCAGCTTCTGCTGGATGATCGTTCCGATTTGGACACCGAAATCGAAGTCCTGCGCGAACGGCTTCAGCGCGAAGGGGTCTGACCCGGAAAGAACCAGAACGAGGGAAAATTTCCATGACCGAAGATATTCGCGCCAAGGCCCAGACCGCGCTTGCCGAGGTTGAAGAGGTCACCCAGGCGATCCTGCCTGAAC
>CAYWND010000328.1:0-3970 GCA_964459085.1 uncultured Oceanibium sp.
TCACTGCACCATTCCAAGCGCTAAGGAGCCTTTAAAGGGACCAAATTTCATCGCAGAAAGCATCAAGACTGTCCGAACCTTGACCCATAGCATATACACCTGTATATACACACCATGATCGAAACCCGCATCCGCAAGGTCGGCAATTCTGCCGTCATGACCCTGACCGCTGAAATGCTGGCGCTTCTGGACGCCAAGCCCGGGGACACGCTCTTTGTTACTCGCAGCGATGATGGAACGCTCAAACTCCAGACCCACGATCCCGAACTGCAGAAAGCCCTCGCCGCCGCCGAAGAAGTCATGGACGAGAACCGCGACCTTCTGCAGGGCCTCGCGTGAGCGGTTGGGTCTGGGTCCCGCGTGCCGCCCTGATCATCATCCACGACCGGCAGATCGCACGCCATGGCGGCGCGTCCGGGATCCGGGATGCCGCATCGCTCGACGCCGCCGCCACACGACCGATAAATCTCGCCTCATACGAAACCCCGGACGCCTTTGACCTGGCGGCTGCCTATGCATTCGGGATCGCCAAGGCTCATGCCTTCACCGACGGCAACAAGCGCACTGCACTTGTCGCGGCCCTGACATTCCTGCGCCTCAATGGCCACGCCACGACGCTCGACCCTCGGGACGGTGTCAGGATGATGGAGGGGCTCGCCGCATCATCGGTCAGCGAAGCTGACATCGCAGCTTGGTTTCGCGCCCTCTCGCGCCCATTGCCGGGCACGAAGGTGAACACTCCATGAATGGACAGATCTCCGGCCTGACAGGCGGGCCCCGCCCTGCCATTTTGCCCATTTGGCCATACACTTGCTGTACAGGTGCTGTACGCTTGCCATACGCACCAAAAAGCGCAAACTTGCGCCCCTAACCTCCGCCCGACTAGGCTGACCCCAACAACGAAAGGATCAACCATGTCCCTTCTCTCACGCCTTCTGGGCGGCAAGGGTGGCGGTGGCAGCACGCCGGGCGCCGAGGCGGTCACGCATCAGGGCTTTACCATTACGCCCGCCCCGCAAAAGGCCGATGGCGGCTATCGCCTGGCGGCCATGATCGAGAAAGAGGTGGGGGGCGAGATGAAGTCTCACCACCTGATCCGGGCCGATGTCCTGCCCAGTGCCGAGGCTGCGTCCGAGGCCGCGATTCACAAGGCCAAGGCGGTGATCGATCAGCTGGGCGATGGCCTGTTCTAGGGCGGCCGTGCGCACAGTTGCTCACAGTTTGAGATTCTGACTATCCAATGAAATCAAAGGGATAATACCCTGCTCAACCTTGAGCACCTGCCCATGCCCCAGTTCACCCTCGCCGTTGTCGCCTCGCGCGACGGGTTCATCGCCCGCGCCCCCGACCACCCGCCACAGGCCTGGGCCAGCGCCGAGGAACAGGACCTGTTCTTCGCCCAGGTCGAGGCCGCCGACTGGGCCATCATGGGCCGCCACACCCACCTGGCCGCCGACAAGCCCGACCGCCGGCGCATCATCTTCTCGACCCGGACCGCGGGCTGGCAGCGCCCGACCCAGCTGTGGCTGGACCCCACCCTGTTGACCCCCGCCGACCTCGCACCCCTGGTCAGCGACTTCCACCCGCTGCAAACCGGCCTGATCCTGGGCGGCACGACGGTCCACGACTGGTTCCACGCCTACGCCGCCATCGACCTGGTCAAGCTGACCATCGAGCCCGTGACCTTCGGCACCGGGCTGCCGATCTTCTCGGACCAGCGCCAGTCCGATCCGCTGGCCGTCTTCCAGACCCGCGGCTACCATGTCCAGGACGACCGAGCTCTAAACCCCCAGGGCACCCGTCTGATCACGCTGAGGGCTTAGGATGCAAACGACCCTGACCATCCAGACCACCGGCCCCGGCCTCTACGAGATCACCGGCCACGTCGCCGCGCATGCCGACGGCACGGGCCTGATTACCGTGTTCGTGCGCCACACCTCGTGCTCGCTGCTGATCCAGGAGAACGCCGACCCGGACGTCCGCACCGACCTGATGGCCTGGCTGGATCGGCTGGTACCGCCCGCCGATCACCCCTCGATGGCCTATCTGACCCACACGTTCGAAGGGCCGGACGACATGCCCGCCCATATCAAGGCAGCTCTGCTGCCGGTCTCGCTGCAGGTCCCGGTCACGGACGGACGGCTGGGCCTGGGAACCTGGCAGGGCATCTATCTGGTCGAACATCGCGCGCGCCCACATAGCCGCCAGGTCTTGCTGCACATGGGCACTTGATCCCGGTCAAGGCATTGCTGCCCCAAAGCGTCTAGCCTGATCCCTCGAACACCGGAGGGGACCATGACACATCAAGACATTGAGCACGCACCCGCAGCCGAAAACCGCTGGCTGCGCGGCCTTTGGATGCTGATTTTCATCATATTCTTCGGCATCGCCGAGACGCTGTTGGGCATCCTGGCGCTGGTGCAATTCATCTGGCTGATCGCCACCGGCGGGCCGAACCGGGCCTTGCGCGACTTTGGCGCAGCCCTGGGTCACTGGATGCAGGACGTGGCCAGGTTCCAATGCTGCGCCTCGGACGACAAGCCGTTCCCCTGGGGGAAATGGCCTTCGACCGAGGCCGAGGGCTGAGCCGTTCGGGACAGGATCCGCACTGTTTTACCTGTCTGAGACACGCTTGGTCGAATGCGATGCGGTCCGGGTACAGTGTCGCGTCAGCCCGCCTCGGGGTTGGGCATCAGATGAACTTCGCCAACAGACACCGTGGGCGGCTGCTCTAGGGCATAGATAACCGCGCGGGCGACATCTTCGTCGCGCAATCCCTGCGGCTTGGCCGTATCAAAGAACGGGGTGTCGACCATGCCGGGCGAGATGATCGTGCACCGCCCGCCCCATTCCCGCATTTCTTCGGCCAGGTTGGTGGCCCAGCCGTGGATGAACCACTTTGTGCCACCATAGACCGAACCCTTCAGCGTCGCCCGGCCCGCGCGCGACCCGGTGACCAGAAACTGACCCTTGGTGCCGCGCAGATGCGGCAGCGCAAGCTTTGCCGTCAGGATCGCACCCCAGATGTTGACGTCCAGCATCTGGCGCCAGTTATCCAGCTCGCCCGCCTCGGTCCCCATCGCAGTGGCCCCAAGCCCTGCATTGGCAAAGGCCGCGTCCAGCCGCCCGCGCTGATCAACAAACGCGGCGATGGCCGCCGCCTGTTCGTCGGGCGCGGTCACATCCCCGACCAGGACACTGGCCGCATCGCCCAACTCGGCGCCCAGCGCTGCCAGCTTGTCAGCCGACCGGGCAAACAGCCCGACCTGCCAACCGTTGGCAACCGCGGCCCGTGCCGTGGCGGCGCCAATGCCGCTGGAGGCCCCGGTGATGAATAAGGTCTTGGTGCTCATGATCTGCCCTCTGCGTTGACCAAGGGCACAGATAAGCACGGATCGGCCAGTGCCAACGCCCAAGCGTGACCGGAATTCAACGCTTCGGCCCTCTGGCCCGGAATTCTGCATCTTGTGGCTTTACCGCATGGCTACGCGATCGCTAGTGTTGGTCCACAACATGCTTGCTCGGAGTGGTTTACCATGCGCTGTCCGTTTTGCGGAAACGTCGACACCCAGGTCAAGGACAGCCGTCCGGCCGAAGATCACGTCGCCATTCGTCGACGCCGCTATTGCCCGGCCTGCGCGGGGCGGTTCACAACCTACGAGCGCGTGCAGTTGCGCGATCTTGTGGTGATCAAGAAGAACAACAAGCGCGAAGCGTTCGACCGCGACAAGCTGGAGCGGTCCATCCGCATCGCGCTGCAGAAACGCCCCGTGGACCCCGAGCGCATCGATCAGATGATTTCCGGCATCGTGCGTCGGCTGGAGAGCATGGGCGACGCGGATGTGCCATCCGATCGCATCGGCGAGATTGTGATGGAAACCCTGGCCCGGATCGATACCGTGGCCTATGTGCGGTTCGCCAGCGTCTACAAGAACTTCCAGGCGGCGGACGATCTCGAGGAATTTGTGCA
>CAYWND010000329.1:0-3950 GCA_964459085.1 uncultured Oceanibium sp.
GTCCCGCGCGCGATGACCAGTTCGACGGGCAGAGTTTTCAGATCGGACGTCAGGATCACATCTGCGCGCCGCCCCGGTGTCAGCGAACCGATCTCGCGCTCCAGCCCGAAATGCGTGGCGGTGTTTACGGTCGCCATCTGCAGGGCGATCAGCGGATCCAGTCCGCAGTCGATGGCGTGCCGCACCACCCGGTCCATATGCCCGTCCTGCACCAGCGTCTTGGCGAAACAGTCGTCCGTGCACAGGATGAAGTTGCGCGGATCCAGCCCCTTTTCGGTGACGGCGGTGATCTGCGCCTCGACGTCATACCAGGCCGACCCCAGCCGCAGCATCGCGCGCATCCCCTGGCGCACGCGCATGATGGCGTCTTCCTCGCGCGTGCCCTCGTGATCGTCTGCCGGGCCACCCGCGGCATAGGCGTGAAAGCCGCGCAGATCGGGCGAGGCATAGTGTCCCCCGATCACCTTGCCCGCTGCCTGGGTTGCGGCCATCTCGCCCAGCATCTTGGGGTCTTCGTTGATCACACCGGGAAAGTTCATCATCTCGCCCAGGCCAATGATGCCCGGCCAGGTCATGGCCTCGGCCACGTCCTCGGGGCCCAATTCAGCGCCTGTGGTTTCCAGCCCCGGCGCCGAAGGCGCGCAGGACGGCATCTGGACATAGACATTGACCGGTTGCACCTGTGCCTCGTCATGCATGGCGCGCACGCCCGGCAGGCCCATGACATTGGCAACCTCATGCGGGTCCACGAACATGGTGGTCGTGCCGTGCGGGATAACCGCGCGCGCGAACTGTGTGACCGTCAGCATGCCCGACTCGATGTGCATGTGTCCGTCGCACAGGCCCGGCAGCATGTACCGCCCTTTGGCGTCGATGACCTGGGTCTGGGGCCCGATCATCGCCGAGGCATCGGGCCCGCAACAGGCAAAGCGCCCATCCGCGATGGCGATGTCGGTGTGATCGATCACCTCGCGGCTGTGGACGTTCACCCACCGACCGCCCCGGATCACCATATCAGCGGCCGCATCGCCACGCGCGATCCGGATAAGGCGCGCGGCACTTTCCGCCCAGGATTTTAGGGAAGCGTTCACCATGACCACGGATTGCACACCGATCCGGGCCGGATCAAGCGAGAATTTGACGACTGCGCCACAGGCGTAAACCGAACCTTCAACATGCCTGGGGTATCCCGTCGCCCACTGGGAACAGCAAGATGACGGGGTTTTCATGTGTCTCAAGTGCGCGGCGGCGGCATACATGCAGGAAAACGGCGAGGCAGGTGACAGCCTGCCAGAGGAGTCGTCCGGCACGTATATCGGGTATGATACCAACACCGGCGACGCGGATCAGAACACAGATGCGCTGATTTCGGGCTGGGCCTGGGATATCAGCGGTTCGAACGTCCTGACCTACAGCTTTCCCGACGAAGCATCGGACATCGGCTATACCCTGCCCAACGGCGCCGTGTTCTCGTCCGGATTTTCATCAATACAGATGGAGGCCGCGCGCCTTGCACTGTCGAACGCCGCCGGTGTCAGCGGCCTGTCCTTCGACGAAATTGGCGACGATGTGGGCGAGGACAACGCCGACGGCACGTTGCGGTTTAAGGAAGTCACCGGTATCAGCACGGCCTACGGCTATTACCCGTCGAATACCATCCGTGGCGGGGACATGGCATTTCGCGACGGGTCGTACGAAAACCCCGAGCTTGGCAGCTATACTTACGCGACCTTTCTGCATGAGATCGGACATGCGCTGGGCCTGAAACACGGGCACGAGACATCTGGGCCCGGTGCGCTGCAGACCCAGTATGACAGCCTGGAATACTCGGTGATGACCTACCGGTCACATGTCGGCCACGACATCAACGATCTGCCGTTCTATGTCACCGCGTCGGGCAGCTATCCGCAGAGCTTTATGATGTACGACATCGCGGCGCTGCAGCGGATGTATGGCGCAGACTTCAGCACGAACTCGGGCGACACGGTCTATACCTTTGATACGTCGACGGGCGAGATTTCGTTCAATGGCGTGGGACAGGGCACGCCGGATCGCAACAAGGTGTTCCTGACGATCTGGGACGGCGGCGGTACGGACACCTATGACTTTTCCAACTACACCACGCGGGTGGCCATCGATCTGACACCCGGCGAATTTGTGGATCTGGACCGGAATGGAAACTTCCAACGGGCCGAGATCAACTTCGGTGTCGGGTATGACAGCGGGATTGTCTACAGCGCGGCCTATGATGTGTTCTCGCGCGGGCATGTCTTTAATGCGCTGCAATACGAGGGCGATGCCAGATCATTGATCGAGAATGCCGAAGGCGGGTCCAGTGGCGATCTGATCTTTGGCAACGTGGCCGACAACACCCTGTGGGGCAACAACGGCAATGATGACATTCGCGGGCGCGCCGGTGCCGATCACCTGATCGGCGGTTCGGGCCGGGATACGTTGAACGGGGGCAGTGGCAATGACCTGATCCGCGGCGGCAATGGGGATGACACAGGGCTTGGCGGCGGCGGCGCGGATCGGGTCCGGGGCGAGAATGGCAACGACATCCTGTCGGGCGGCGCAGGCAGCGATGCCCTGTTCGGCGGCAAGGGGGCGGATACGTTCCTGTTCCTGTCCGGCATGGCGATCGAGAAAGTCATCGATTTCGAGGCGATCGACTTTCTGGATTTCACGGATTTCGGCCTGACCGATTTCTCGTCCGTGATGGCCACCGCAACGCAGACCGGCGCCAACACGACCTTTGACATGGGTGGCGGGGATCTGGCGATCGTCTACAACAAGACGGTCGGCGACTTCGTGGCCGACGATTTCATCTTTGTCTAGAGGCCTGTCGCGAAGACCTCGGCCATCAACGCTTCGAGGTTGGTGGCGTCCTGCGTCGTAAAAGCATCGGGCCGGTCGCTGTCGATATCCAATACAGCGATCAGGTCATCGTTGCGATCAAACACCGGAACCACGATTTCCGACCGGGTCGAGGCCGCGCATGCGATGTGACCGGGAAAGGCGTCCACATCCGCCACGAGCTGGGTTTCGCGCAGCCGCGCCGCAGCACCGCAAACGCCGCGCGAAAACGGGATCTGCAGGCAGCCATGGCCACCCTGATAAGGGCCGATTTTCAGCATCTGGGGTCCGGTCACCCGATAGAACCCGACCCAGTCGTGTCGATCGTCGGAATGAAACAGCTCGCACGCGACGGTTGCCATCAGCGCCACGTCGTCGGTCTCGCCCTCGGCCAGAGACAGGATGCGCGCGCGAATGTCTGCAAAGGTATCTGACATGGCGTGGGCCTATACCGCAGGCCCGCGATCCGCAACAAAAAAGCCCGGGCCAGACGCGGCCCGGGCAGTATGTGGACCGGGCCATGCGCGGCCCGGTCGGGGAGAACGATCAGTTCGTGAACTCGGGATAGGCCTCCATCCCCAGCTCGGTGGTGTCCAGGCCGTTGACCTCGGCCTCTTCGTCGACCCGTATGCCCATGGTGATCTTGAGGATCATCCACACGACATAGGACACAACGAAGACGAACACACCGACGATGATGATCGGGATCAGCTGTCCCATGAGGGTCGCGTCCGAGTTCGTCAGCAGGACCGCCAGCGTGCCCCAGATCCCCGCGAACAGGTGGACCGGGATGGCGCCGACAACATCGTCGATCTTCAGTTTGTCCAGGAACGGAACACCGAAGACTACGATCACGCCGCCGATGCCGCCGATCACAAGGCTCATGAACAGCGACGGGGTCAGCGGTTCTGCCGTGATCGAGACCAGACCGGCCAGCGCGCCGTTCAGCACCATGGTCAGATCGACCTTGCCATAGATGATCTGGGTCAGGATCAGCGCGGTAACCGCACCGGCCGCTGCCGCCATGTTGGTGTTGGCAAAGATACGGCTGACGTCTGCGACATCACCGACCGAGCCCATGGCCAGCTGCGAAC
>CAYWND010000330.1:0-223 GCA_964459085.1 uncultured Oceanibium sp.
TGCCATTATAGGCCGCGTGAAAGCGCAACTCGCCGCCAACGGTCGGCACGCCAAAGCAGTTGCCATAGCCTCCGATCCCCTCGACCACGCCGTGCAGCAGGCTTTTGGTCTTGGGGTGATCCGGCTCGCCAAAGCTGAGCGCGTTCATTGCCGCGATGGGGCGCGCGCCCATGGTGAAGATGTCGCGCAGGATGCCGCCCACCCCGGTGGCCGCGCCCTGCGA
>CAYWND010000330.1:233-3944 GCA_964459085.1 uncultured Oceanibium sp.
GTTCGATATAGCTGGGGTGGTTGTGGCTCTCCATCTTGAAGACCACCGCCTGGCCGTCCCCGATATCCACCACGCCCGCGTTCTCGCCCGGGCCGCAAATGACCTGTGGCCCCTCGGTGGGCAGGGTGCGCAGCCACTTCTTCGAGGATTTGTAGGAACAATGTTCGTTCCACATGGCCGAGAAGATGCCCAGTTCCGTGAACGTCGGGTCCCGGTTCAAAAGCCGCAGGATCTGGGCGTATTCGTCGGGGCTGAGCCCGTGATCGGCGATCAGGGCGTCGGTAATCTCGGGCTCCATCGGACCTCGCTTCCCTTGGGCACGGCGATCTCCTAACGTGGTGGCCACAGGGGTGCAAGCGGGGATGCGGCATTGGCACAGCGCAAGGTGATCGGGCTGGGGCTGAACCGGACGGGGACCGGGACGCTGCGGGCCGCGCTGGAGGTGCTGGGCTATCCCCATTACCGGTTTCAGCCCGCGATGATGCAGGCCTGGGCGCGGGGCGACATGGCCGCGTTGATTGCCGAGAGCCACAGGCACGACGTGTTGGCCGATCTGCCCTGGCCGATGGCGTTTCGCGAGCTGTATCAGGCGCATGGTGATGTGGCGTTGTACGTGCTGACGACGCGGGCAGACGCGGATGCCTGGATTGCCAGCCAGAAGGCGCATACCGAACGCACGGGGCCGGAAACGCGCGCGAACCTTTGGACCTATGGCCACGCCTATCCGCACGGGGTCGAGGCACAGTATCGGCAGGCCTACGACCGGCACAACGCTGATGTGCGCGGGTTTTTCGCGGGTAGGCACTGTTTCCTGGACCTGTGCTGGGAGCGTGGCGATGGCTGGGAGGCCATCTGCGGAGCACTGGGGCGACCTGAACCTACGAAACCGTTTCCTCATCAGAATGCCTCAGCCGACAGCCGACGCGATCCGGACCGGGTCGCCGCGAATCGGGCCGCGATCCGCAGACAGATCAATGGCTTGACCTAAGTCCCAATCGGAATCCCGAAAAAAGGGAGGAACGAGATGAACCTACCTTTGAAATCAGGCGGCATCGCTCGCGTGGCGGTTCAGGTGCTGTCGATTATCCTTGGCCTTGCCGCAGCTCCGGCTTTGGCCGTCTGCCCGACCGAACAAGATCTGTGGGAAGGCATCGAGGCAGTGGATTCCGACGGCAAGTTCTGGCGTTTCAAGCGGCTGGACGCGATCACGCATGAAGAGCGGGGAACCCTGTCGCTGGAGGGGTTTCAGGAGACTTCGGTCGCCCTGTTTGCCAATGGCCTCTACGATCTTGAGCACCAGGTCTTCCTGCACGAACCCGATCGGGAGCCCGAACTGCTAAGCCACCAGAAGTGGATCTATGTCGGGGGCAAGCCCTTTGAATTTATCGAACGTCCGATCCATCATCTGCCGGCCCCCGGGGTTGGCGAAGAATCGACAGTCACCGCTGTAAAAGTCGAGATTCTGAATGGCGAGCGGGAGTTGGTGGTCGTCACCCGCAGGATTGGTCCGGCGATCCCGGTTGTGATCGCCGACTGCCCCTACAGCGCATCCGCCATCACCGAGGTCTATGCCAAGGTGGATGTGATCGCTGGCCAAATCGTTATGCCCGATGATGGCGCAGAGACCTCGCGCATGGCCTTTGTCTGGGACCTTGGAATCGTGCTGTGGTTTGATGTGGAGGGACTGATTGACGAGGACCTGCCGAGACTCGAGGAATTTGCAGCGTCGTCTGCACGTTAGGCGTAGCTGCACCAGGCTTTTTGGATCAAAAAAAAGGCCGAGCAGAGCCCGGCCCAAGTCCAACAGGGAGGTGAGACACGCATCAGCGTGCTCGAGATCAGATATAGGTGTCATGCCTTGACCGGGCAAGGAGAATCACTCTGCGTGTGGCGCATAGCCGCTATTATTGAGGCGCATAGCTGCATATATGACACAGACGCGATGTGTTTGGGTCACATCGGTTTGGGTGTGCCCAGGTTGTTTTTGCTGCGGAACAACGCGATCTCGTCCAGCATGAAATCGCGGAATGCGGCGATGCGCTTGGATTGGCGCAGTTCCTCGGGGTAGGCCAGGTAGACAGGGATTTCCTTGCTGCTTTCGTCGGGCAGGACGTTCACCAGCTCGGGCTGCTCGGCGATCACATAGTTTGGCAGCGCGCCGATCCCCAGACCCTGGATGACGGCCTGCAGAATACCGAAGTAGTTGTTCACCGTCAGGTGGCTGCGGTGTTCGGCACTGAGGAAGGGGGCGATCCAGGTCTGTCCGGCGCTGACCTGACGGCTGGCGGTCGACTGGCTGATGATGCGGTGGTTGCACAGATCCTCGGGGCTTTGCGGGACCCCGTGCGCGTCGAGATAGGCGCGCGAGGCGTAGAATTTCATCGTGACATCCATCATGCGGCGGCGGATCAGATCGGCCTGGCTGGGTTCTTTCATGCGGATGGCGATGTCGGCCTCGCGCATCGGCAGGTCCAGAACACGTTCTTCCAGGATCAGATCGATTTTCAGGTTCGGATAGCGCTCGTACAGGT
This sequence comes from uncultured Oceanibium sp., assembly GCA_964459085.1. Classification (GTDB taxonomy): domain Bacteria; phylum Pseudomonadota; class Alphaproteobacteria; order Rhodobacterales; family Rhodobacteraceae; genus Halovulum. The sequence goes on from CAYWND010000330.1 coordinate 2,765, forward strand.
TTGCCAGACGCGGGGCCAGCCACATGGTGCCGAACCCCGTGGTCGTCGTGACGCGCAATTCGCCATACAGGCCGTCGGCGCTGTCGCGGATGCGCGCGGTGGCGGCATCCAGGCGCTTGCGCATGACCTTGGTGGCCTCGAACAACAACTCTCCCTGCTCGGTCAGGATCAGGCCCCGGGCGTGGCGGTGGAACAGCGTCGAATTCAGGCTTTCCTCCAGCGCGCGGATCTGGCGGCTGACCGCGGACTGGCTGAGATGCAGCGTATCGCCCGCATGGGTCAGCGATCCGGCGTCCGCAACCGCGTGAAAGACCCTCAGTTTGTCCCAATCCATGCTCGTCTCCGTCGACCGTTGCGCGCGAACCTTATCCGAATGACCGGTTCCGCGTCTCGAATATTGCTTATCTTTCGTGCTTCCCGTGCGGTATCTTTCTTTTTAGCGCGCGCACGGGGTTTTGATGCAGAAGATGTTTGTATGTCAGTTATGCTGACCTATACTGCTCTGCAAGAGCCAAAAGAACAGGGGAGGCCAGATGGCCCTGCAGGACGTTAGCCTTGCCGATCGCTATGACCTAACCAAAAAAACCGTTCTGCTGAGCGGCACGCAGGCGCTGGTGCGCCTGCCGATGATGCAAAAGGCGCGTGACCGCGCCGCCGGGTACAATACCGCAGGCTATGTCACGGGCTACCGCGGCTCGCCCCTTGGGGGGGTGGACCAGAACATGGTCCGGGCGAGCAAGGAGTTGGACGCGCACGAGGTCGTCTTCAATCCCGGCCTGAACGAGGATCTGGCCGCCACGGCGCTGTGGGGCACGCAGCAGGCGCATCTGCGCGGCGAGGGGACGCACGAAGGCGTCTTTGGCATGTGGTACGCCAAGGGGCCGGGTGTCGATCGGTCGGGCGACGTGTTCCGGCACGCGAACATGGCCGGAACCGCGCCGCTGGGCGGTGTGATTGCCGCCATGGGGGACGATCACACCGGCGAAAGCTCGACCGTCCTGCACCATTCCGAGTTCGCCTTTGTCGATGCGTTGATGCCGATCCTGTCGCCTGCCGGTGTGCAGGAGGTGCTGGATTACGGCATCCTGGGCTGGGCGCTGAGCCGGTATTCCGGGGCCTGGGTCGGTCTGAAATGCGTCAAGGACACGGTTGAGGTGACCGAGGTCGTGGACGGCGATCC
>CAYWND010000331.1:0-3909 GCA_964459085.1 uncultured Oceanibium sp.
CAGAGACCGTATCAACGCGCAAGACTTTTATGGGTATGTGGCCTAAACCATTGCGAACCCTAGACGAGCCCCTAGTGCGGGCCGTTTTTTTCGGTTCAAAGGGGTTTAGCAACGCCACCCGATTCTTGGAGACTGGTCGTTCGCCCAAAACTGGTCTCCGAATGCCCCGCGTCTCTTTCCGTCCGACCTTCACCCAGATCAAGACAGATTTGAAACGGCTCATCTTTTCAGACGCTTGGCGGGAACGGACGGCGCCGCGGTTGAGGTGATTTCGGCCGCTTTCGGTGCAAACTGAGACACCCGAAGGCTGCGTGGTTGTGTGTGGTTGTGCGAACGACCACGAGAAGTCCATGATGACAAAGAGACCTTCCGCTCATAGCCTGGCGGCATGTCGAATGGGCCTTGGACAGACGAAGAAAACGATCTGATCGTCGCAGATTACTTTGCGATGCTGGCCGATGACATCGCTGGGCACCGCTATAACAAGGCCGAACATCGACGGGCGCTTATGCCGTTGTTGGATGATCGGTCCGAGGGATCGGTCGAGTTCAAGCACCAGAACATCAGCGCCGTGCTCAAGGGGCTCGGGGAAGACTGGATCCCCGGCTACAAGCCTGCATTCAATTTCCAGATGACATTGGTGGATGCCGTGGCACGCTGGCTGGCGCTGAACCCGGCTTGGCTTGGTCGTCGTCCTGCTGCGCGACCACCGGCCGGCCTGGCTGACGCCGCGCCGATCTGGATCGGGCCACCGCCGACGCTGTCGAACCAGCCACCACCACAGGAGCTGGAGCAGATGCTGCACATCGCACGAAAGTTCGATGTCGCTGCGAGAGACGAGCGAAACCGCGCTCTTGGCCGTGCCGGCGAGGAGCGCGTCCTGGCGCACGAACGTGCAGCCCTTAAATCAGCGGGTCGCGACGACCTAGCGCATAAGGTCCGGTGGGTGTCGGAAGAGGATGGCGATGGTGCTGGCTACGATATCGCCAGCTTCGCGCCGAACGGACGCCCGCGCCTGATCGAGGTCAAGACGACGAACGGATGGGAGCGCACGCCTTTCCACATCAGCCGGAATGAACTGGCCGTGGCCGAGGAACGGCGTGCGGAATGGTCCCTGTTCCGGCTCTGGAACTTCGCGCGCGAGCCGAAGGCGTTCGAGTTGCACCCGCCGCTGGACGCACATGTCTCGCTGACCGCGACCTCCTTTCAAGCAACTTTCCATTGAGCACTCCAAAATCAACGCCATTGCGGATCCCTATTCGGTTGGTGCGCAGTGAAGCTATTTGACAACGTTAATTCAGTTGAACAGATTACTTGGATGGCCAAGCAAATCGGAAGTAACGTACATAGTATTTCTCGTGTAGGTACTTCAGGTCATCCTCCCAATCTGCGATTGCGTCATCATAGCCGCGCGAAGGCATTTTCTTGAAATTCTTCGCAAGTGAGGCGATGTGATAGGCCATCTTTTTCAATCGAAGCGAGCTTTTCGGATCGCCCCATTTCCTCATTTCGGAGATACTCTGGTAGGGCGGCAATTGCCCCGAAAAGCATCGATCCAGTATTAGTTGCCTAGAGGATGCAGGAAGGCCATCAGTCTTGCCGACTGTGTAACCCAAGATCTTTAAATAGCTGATCTCCTGCCGTTCAAAATTTCCGCCTCCCGATCCAGAACCGACATCGGTGGAAGGCCACTTGAAAGCCTCGCTTTCTGGCAATTCCTTTATCCGGCGCCTCCATTCGCTCTCAATGGCTGCGACGATCTGGAGGTGTTGGTCACGCTTCGCGCCAGAAGAGTTGGCCGCACCAAGAGTGTTCGATTTCCAGAGCTTTAGTAGCTGGTCGTTGTCCTTAGATGGTATCGAAGCGCGGATTTTCTTGCCGCTACCAAATAGGTCGATCTTAGCAGACTTGGGGTGAGTTATAGGAGCCGCCGTAGTCTTTGCGTTTCGCGTCTTCTTTTTTCGCTTCTCTGCTTTCCGTTCAGCTTTTTGCCTGGCTTTTTCGGCAGCTTTGAGATGCTTTTCGCGCTTTGCCTGTGCTGCTGCCTTGGCTTGCTCAGTCTTTCTGATGGCTGCCGCAAAGTGCCGATCATAGAATGCGTTGATTTCGGTTCTATGTCGAAGAACGGTGCCGCCCTTGAAGGTGAGGCCTATCTCGAAGAGGGGATCATCAGTTGCTTTGGCCAGCCAGTTCTCGGCGAGCATTTGAGCAATACATCGAGAGAATAGCCATCTAAACTCATCGCAGTTCTCCAAATCGGCTTCTTTCAGGAAGTCCGAAGCAACCTTCTGCCAAGAAGCTGGGCCATCGGCGATTGCGATCAAGATAAATTCACAAAGCCCTTTTACTGTTTCGAAGTCGAGTTTGATTTGCTCAGCCATCTCGAGTTGTAGAATATCCGTTCTGCGAATTGCCCAGCGGACCATACGCCCGACTTGCTTTTCTGAGCACACGGTAGCTTGGCGAAAGGGAGTGAACAATAACCGTGACCACGTGGCCAAGAACACTTGGCTGCACTAGGCGAAAACCCGTCTTCTCTGCGCGTGCCACGGCAGGGAAGAGACAAAGCACAGATCATACAGACTGACCGCCGGTGCCTCGCGGCTGCAGGCCAGTCGCTTTAGCACCTCTGGCGCCAGGTACGCCAACCGCAACTGTCGGCTCACGTGCCGTTCCGCAAGGCCGACGGACGCCGCCAACTCTTGGATTGTCGCGAACTCGCCTGCCTCCATTCGGCGACGCCAGCTCCAAGCGCGGCCGATGGCGCGCAGGATGTGAGGATCCTGTGCCTGATCCGCGCTAGGGCCGTGCTCGGCGGGCGGCAGAATCTTCGGTCTCCCGTTCTTATTGCGCACCTTGAGAGGGATCAGAACACGGATGGTGTCGTTGGGGCTGGTCATTCGGCAGCCTCCATCTCGCGCGGGGCGAACATCTCGCGGATGACCCCGGCGATGCCCTCGCGCCGGATATCGAGCTCGAGCCCGGCGGCCGTCACCGTGATGCGCCGAACGAGGAGCTGGACGATCCGCGCTTGTTCCGCGGGAAAGAGTTGCGCCCAGAGCGCGTCGAACTCGTGGAGCGCCGCCAAGGCGTCCGCTTCGGAGATATCGGCGGTGTTGGTTCTCAGCGCCGACAACACCTGCGTGACTACCTCTGGCGTTTGTAAGATCCGTCGGATTTCGGTCACCACCGCCTCCTCGACCATCCCGGCGGCCAGCCGCGTGGGCGCGGTCTCGTCGCCGGTATCTCGGTTCCGGATCACGTCCATGGACACGTAGTAGCGGTAGAGTTTTGGACCTTTCTTTGTGGTGGTGGGGGTCATGGCCGCGCCGGTTTCGGAGAATATTAACCCCTTGAGCAGCGCCGGTGTCTGCGCGCGGGTGTTGTTGGCGCGTTTGCGGGGGCTCTCCTGCAGGATGGCGTGGGCGCGATCCCAGAGGGCCTCGTCGATGATGGCATTGTGCTCGCCGGGATAGGATTTACCTTTGTGGACGGCTTCACCGCGATAAACCCGGTTCTTGAGCAACCGGTAGAGATAGCCCTTGTCGATCAGCGTCCCCTGCTTGTTGCGGGCTCCTTCGCGGCGCAGCTCCCGCGCCAGTATGGTGGCGGACCCAAGTTCGACAAAGCGCCCGAATAAGTGCCGCACCTGCGCGGCCTCGGTCTCGTTCACGATGAGCTTGCGGTCGACGACATCGTATCCGAGGGGGACGTAGCCGCCCATCCACATACCCTTTTTCCGGCTTGCGGCGACCTTGTCACGGATCCGCTCTGCCGTGACCTCCCGCTCGAACTGCGCGAAGCTGAGCAGGATGTTCAGTGTGAGCCGTCCCATCGACGTTGTCGTGTTGAAGGACTGGGTCACCGACACGAAAGTGACGCCGTGACGGTCGAAAAGCTCGACCAGCT
>CAYWND010000332.1:0-2520 GCA_964459085.1 uncultured Oceanibium sp.
CGTCCGAAAGGCGCACCCTGTTGGCCCTGCTTGGCCGGATGACCTGAGACGTCAGCCAACGCCCATATAGCGCTCGACCAGAGCATGGTCAGCGCGCAGCACCTCGGCCTCGACCGTTTCGCGATTGCGCCCGTTTTCGATAAACACGACCCGGTCGGCCAGTGACAGAACTGCATCAATGCGCTGCTCGACCAGCAAGATTGCAACGCCCCGTTCCCGCAGTTTGGCAATGACCGCGCGGATGGCCTCGATCATCGAGGGCTGTAGCCCCTCGGTCGGTTCGTCCAGCAACAAAAGGCGCGGCTGCAGGCAAAGCGCGCGCGCGGTGGCCAGCATCTGCTGTTCGCCCCCGGACAGTGTCTGCGCCCGTTGCCGCATCCGTTCGCGCAGCCGGGGGAACAATTCCAACACATCCTCGCGCACCCGAGGCGGGGAACCGCGCGCCATCAGGCCGACATCAAGGTTCTGCGCCACCGTCAACTCGGAAAACAGGCGGCGACCCTGTGGGATATAGCCAATCCCCATACGCGGGACCTTGTGCGCGGGCAGCGTGCTGATGTCCTGCCCTTCCAGACGGACCGCTCCGCTGATCAGCGGCTGCAGCCCCATGATCGCCCGCATGGTTGTCGTCTTGCCAGCCCCGTTGCGGCCCAATAGGCAGACAACCTCGCCCGCGCGGACATCGAGCGAGAGGTCGCGCAGCACTTGCGCGTCGCCATAGGCGACGTTGATCCCCTGAACCTCCAGCACTATCCGACCCCCAGGTAGGCGGCCTGAACCTGCGGATTGGCGCGGATCTCGGCCGGGGTGCCTTCGGCCAGAATCTGGCCGAAATCCATGACGGTCACGATCTCGGCGGTCTCCATCACCACGTTCATATTGTGTTCGATCAGCAGGATCGTGGTTTCTGGCACCAGGTCGCGGACCAGCGCCTTGAATGTCTCGATTTCGCTGTCGGCCAACCCTTGGGTCGGCTCGTCCAGGATCAGCAGTTTGGGTGCCTGAACCAGTCCCATGGCAATCTCCAGCAGGCGCTGGTGACCATAGCTCAGATCGCCTGCCACCTGCGTCTCGCGCCCCGCCAACCCGACGCGGTCCAGCGCCGCCAGCGCGGCAAGTTCCACGTGGGACCGGTCCCGGATCTTGCGCCGGGCGGCCAGCATGACGTTTTCCAGCACCGGCAAATTGCTGAAGATCGAGGTGATCTGAAAGGTATAGGCCATACCGCGCATGATCCGCTTGTGCGCTGGCAGCGTCGTGACGTCTTGGTCCAGGAACCGGACCTGACCGGAACTTGGCCAGATTCGCCCGCTGAGCATCGACACGAACGTGGTTTTGCCCGCGCCGTTGGGACCGATCAATGCCCGGATCTGGCCCTGAGGTAATGAGAAGTCGACATCCTGAACAGCCCGAAGACCCGAGAACTGGCGCGACAGGGCGGAAGTGCTGAGCAGCATCACGGCAATTCCCGCCAGGCGCGCTGACGCAACTCGCCCATGATGCCCTGTCGGGCAAACAGCGTAAGCAGGATCAGCACGACACCCGCGACCAGCATGTAAGCCGATGTGATGCCACTGGACAGGTCGATCAGATAGAACATGAACAGCGTGCCGATGAACGGTCCCAGCACCGTCCCCGCCCCGCCCAGCAGAACCCAAAGCAGTGGGAATATCGAATACTGCACCGACGCAAAGCTGGCCCCGGCGTATCCGAACAGCAGGGCATAGGCGGCCCCAGCGGCTGCGGAAATTGTGCCTGACAGGATCACCGCCGCCAGCTTCAGACGAAAGGTGTCATAGCCCAGCATACGCGCCCGCTCCTCGTTTTCGCGGATCGCGATCAGCGCCTTGCCGAACGGATGTTGCACCAGCCTCAGCGTCAGGATCAGGCACGAGGCGAACAGCGCAAGTGCTGCGAAATACCGGTTCGTTGGATCGGACAGGTCGATCCCCATCAGCATGCGGTCGACCTGCTGGATGACGAACCCCTCGTCGCCACGCGTCCATTCGCCCAGATAAAGCACGGTCAGATACCCGGCCTGCGCAAACATCAAGGTCACGATCATGAAGGCCACGCCCACGGTCCTGAGCGCCAGGAACCCTACAGCCGCCGACACCACCGCCCCAGCCATCAGTCCGGCCAGCAGCGCCGGGCCGGGCGTCAGGCCCAGATGACGGATGCCCAGTCCCAACCCGTACATCCCGGCAGCAAAGAACAGCGCGTGCCCCAGGCTCAATAGGCCGGTGTAGCCAAAAAGGACATTGTATCCGATGGCATAGCTCGCAAGCACCATCACCCGGGCCAGATTGCCGTGGTGGTAAGCGGGCAGGACGTATTGAAGCGCGAACAACAGCACCAGAAGGCCGATGTGGAACGCCAGGATCCGGCGACTTTCGGTCATGCGGCGCGGGCCCCGAACAGACCCTGAGGGCGAAAGACCAGGACGAATGCCACCAACAACGTGGCCAGGATCTTGGCCAGGGTCGGCGAGAAAAAGACCGAAATGATGCCGTCCGACAT
>CAYWND010000332.1:2620-3904 GCA_964459085.1 uncultured Oceanibium sp.
GCCCCAGGGCCAGTACATCTGCAGGCCGGTCTCGGTCATCTCGAGCCACGGGATAGCCAGGCGGGTGTTGAACGGCGGCTCGACAGGCCGGGCGTCGGGCCCGTAGGTCATCAGCGTGACCTGCTGGATCACGTAGAGCAGTCCAATGGTGGCCACGATGGTCCGCTCGGGGTCATAGGAAACGCGCTTGAGCACTGTCAGATCGGCAATGGCGGCCATGACCGCGACCAAGACAGGAACCACGACCAGGGCCACCAGAAATCCGATCGCCGGATGCCCCCCCAGCGTCGCCGTCAGCCACCAGGCCAGTACTGCGCCCAGCATGAAGAACTCGCCATGGGCCACGTTGACGACTCGCATCACACCGAACACCAGACTCAGGCCAACTGCCGTCAGGGCCAGCACCGCTGCGGTCACGGCCCCCTCCAGCGAGGCAAGGATCAGATAGGGACCGAACTCCATCGTTCAGTGCCGCCCAGTTCTCACGCCACGCATTCCTTTCCGCATCCAGATGAAACTCAGTCCAGAGAGCACGAACGCCACACCGGCGCTGAGCTCAGAAACTCTGTGTCGTGTAGTCGACTTCATCCGGGTAGAGCGTGTCCTCGATCGACGTGGTGTGGGCCAGGGCCATTCTGCCGTCGCTCACGCGGCTGATATACTGATGCCCAAACACCTGATGCGTCTTGCCGTTGAAGACCTTGGCGCCTTGCGGGTGGTCGAACCCTTCCGCCATGTCAGTCATTGCCTCGACCGCCTCGATCAAGGCAGCGCGATCCTGCGGGCCGCGATAGCCCGCCGCTTCCATCCCCGCCTTGACGATGTGCAACGTCTCCCAACAGCCGAACATGTGCGCATAGGTCGAGATGTCCTTGGGGTCGCTGATCGACGCGCCGGTATCATCAACACCCACAGCAGCACGATAGGCCTTGTCGTATTCTGTCTGATTGGCCTGCGCGTAACGCGGATTGCCCTCCCAGAAATAGGTGCCGTCAAGAAACTCCAGCCCAGGGCTGGCGATGTCCACCGCTTCCAGACTGTCGATGAACCCGAAGATCTCGGGTCGCGAGGGGCCGAAGAATTCGCCCAACTCCTTGACGAAGGTCAGCACGGCCGGCCCGACCATGACATGGTACAGCACCTCGGTATCGCGCGGAATTTTCGGGAAGTATTTGGTAAAGCTGGTTTCGGTCGGTGGGATGGCGATCTTTTCCAGAATCTGGCCGCCTTGCGCCTCCATCGCGGCGCTGAAGTAATCGCGGTGATCGTGGCCGAACGCGAAAT
>CAYWND010000333.1:0-3890 GCA_964459085.1 uncultured Oceanibium sp.
CGGGACCTCGGCGGGCGAGATCGCGGATCTGGCGGGGCTGACAGCGGACGAGATTTCGGCCCAGATCCTGGCGGCTGACGCCAAGGTGCAGGCCGGGCGTCTGCGCGGGGCCAGCGGGGACTATGTCCTGAGCCTGGAGGGCGAGATCACGGCCCTGCAGCGCGTCCGCGACGTGGTGCTGCGGCGCCAGTCGGACGGCCAGATGACGCGGGTATCGGACATCGCGCAGGTCAGCCGAGGGGCGCGCGCGCCGCAGGCCGAACAGGCGATCTATAACGGCAAGCCCGCACTCTTGATCGCGGCGCGGATCATTGACGGGCTGCAGGTGGATGCCTGGGCGGGATATCTGCGTGCGGAACTGGCGGATTTTGACCAGCAGTTGCCCGCCTCGATCGAGGCGACGCTGGTTTTCGACCAGAGCCTTTATACGGCCGAGCGGTTGACCGAGGTCGGGATCAACATGGCCATCGGTGTCGCCCTGGTCGTTGCGGTCCTGTTCCTGACGCTTGGCTCCCGCGCGGCCCTGATCGTTGGCACCGTTCTGCCGCTGGTCAGCCTGGCCACGCTGGCGACGCTGAACATCATCGGCGTCCCGATCCACCAGATGTCGGTGACCGGCCTGATCGTGGCGTTGGGTCTGCTGGTGGATGCGGCCATCGTGATGACCGACGAGGTCGGCCAGCGCCTGCGCGCCGGGATGGCGCGGGTGCAGGCGGTCGGCAACGCAGTGCGGCGGCTGTTCGCGCCGCTTGCGGCATCGACCATCACCACGTCGCTGTCGTTCACGCCGATGATCCTGCTGCCGGGACCGGCGGGCGATTTTGTCGGCGCGATCGCGATCTCGGTGGTGATCATGCTGGTGTGGTCCTTTGTGCTGGCGATCCTGATCACCCCGGCGATTGCGGGCTGGATGCTGCCCGGCGCGCAGTCCCGGAGGACGTTCCTGAATTCCGGTCTGCGCGGCGGGTTTGTCGCGCGCGCCTTCGAGGCGTCGATCCGCTGGTCGCTGAACAACCCGCTGCGGTCGGTGGCGCTGGCGCTGGTGCTGCCGGTCCTGGGTTTTGCCAGCTTTCCCACGCTGACGGCCCAGTTCTTCCCCGGCGTCGACCGCGACCAGTTTCATATCGAGGTCGAACTGGCGGCGGGCACGCCCATCGCCGAGACGCGCCGCATCGCCGAGGGCATCGACGCGGTTCTGCGCGGCGAGGACGGGATCCGGCAGGTGTCCTGGGTCGTGGGCCGGTCTGCGCCCGCGTTTTACTACAACATCATCGGGGACCGGGATCAGGCGCCTGAGTTTGCCCATGCGCTGGTCACATCAGCCTCGGCCGAGGCCTCGCGCGCGTTGGTCCCGGCGCTGCAGGATCGGCTGAACGCGGCCTTTCCATCGGCGCGCGTCCTGGTTCGCGGCCTGGTGCAGGGGCCACCCGTGGACGCGCCGGTCGAGCTGAAATTCACCGGCCCGAACCCGGAGGTTCTGCGTCAGTTGGGCGATCAGGCCCGCGCGATTGCCGCAGATCTGGACACCGTGACGGTGGTGCGCAACACGATGGATGGCGGCGCACCCAAGGTCAGTCTGAACGTGGACGAGACCGAGGCGCGGTTGGTAGGTCTGGACCTGCGCCAGATCGCGCGCCAACTGGAGGCGGCACTGGAAGGTGTGACCGGCGGCTCGCTGCTGGAGGGGACCGAACAGTTGCCGGTTCGCGTGCGGGTCGGCGACGCGGTGCGCGGCGATCTGGATGCTTTGGCCTCGCTCTATATCGTGCCACCGGGTGCGGCTCAGACCTCGGCCCGGGGCGCGTTCCCGGCGATCCCGCTGACCACGCTGGCGGACCTGGACGTCGTGCCGGCGGAAAGCACAATCAACCGTCAGGACGGTGTACGCATCAACACGGTGCAGGCCTTCATCGTCGAAGGGCTGCTGCCGGAAGAGGCGCTGAAGGACCTGCAGGCCGCGCTGGATGCCAACGGGTTCCGGGTGCCGGTGGGGTATCAGATGGCCTATGGCGGGGATGCGGACGAGCGGGGCAACACGCTGAACAACCTGCTGGCCTCGCTGGGGATCATCGTCACGCTGACGATCGCGACCATCGTGCTGACGTTCAACTCGTTCCGCCTGTCGGCGATTGCCCTGGTGGTGACGGTTCTGTCGGCGGGGCTGAGCATACTGGCGCTTGCGGTGTTCCAGTATCCCTTTGGGATCAACGCGATCATCGGGGTGATCGGGTCCATCGGGGTGTCGATCAACGCGGCGATCATCATCATGACCGGCCTGCAGAAGATCGCGCCCGAAAAGACCGGGGACCGCGAGGAAATGGTGCGCGTGGTGATGGGCTCGAGCCGCCATATCGTATCGACCACGATCACCACCTTTGGCGGCTTTCTGCCGCTGATCCTGGGCGGCGGCGGTTTCTGGCCCCCGTTTGCGATGTCGATCGCTGGTGGCGTGCTGCTGTCGACGGTGGTGTCGTTCTACTTCACCCCGCCGATGTTCGCCATGGTCACCCGGCGGCGGCCCAGGGACGAGGACGTTCCGCTGCGGCTGGTCGATCCGGCCCCGGTGGCGGTGGCGGCCGAGTGATCAGGCGCCCGGCCCCGCGCCTGGCGCGGGGTCTGGCCGTACCGGGCGCGAAAGGCCCGGGACAGGGTCGAGCCCGACGAAAACCCGGTACGCGACGCAACCTCCGCAACCCCCGATCGCGTATCGAGCAGGAGGCGCCGGGCCGCTGCAAGCCTGAGTGACAGATAGTAGCGGCCCGGCGTCTGTCCGATCTCGCGCATGAACAGTTTCTCGAGCCCGCGCGAGGTCATGCCGACCTGCCGCGCGATCCGATCGACGGAGACGGGCGCCTCCAGCCGCCGTTCCATCTCGCGCACGGACCGCACCAGGCGCGCGTCATGCGCGCCGTCCGGACCGAACGCCACCTGGGTCTGCAGCGCATCGGGCGCGCGGCCGGCCTCGTAACTGAAGGCGCGGGCCACGTCATTGGCGGCCACCGGCCCGGCGCGCAGACGGATGTAGTCGATCATCATGTCGAAGGTGGGGGCCGCGGCCGAGGATGAGTAGCAGTTGCCGTCGATCACATAGCGGTCAGGGCGCACATCGACCTGCGGGCAATCGGCGGCAAAATCCTCGAACTCTTCCCAATGGGTGGTGGCACGGCGGCCGTCCAGCAGGCCCGCGCGGGCCATCAGCCAACTGCCTGACTCGATCCCCGCCGTGATCGCCGCACGGCGGGCGGCACGATAGATCGCGCGGGTCAGGGTCCGGTCAGCCAACTCCTTGGCGCGAAAACTGGCGATTATGCCCAGAAAATCGCGGTCGAGGTCCGGATCGAAGCGTGCCGAGACCGGCCACTTGATCCCCGACCCGGTATCCACATCCGCACCATCGAGTGATACGAACCGCCAGGCAAAGACCTGGCGCCCGACAACGCGGTTTGCCGCGCGCAGCGGATCGCCCGCGCTGGCCAGCGTCATCATGGTGGACCCCGGCAGCACCAGCAGATCGGCACGCAGCGCTTTGTCGGGAGTGTGTTCGTTTTCCGTCATGTATATTTCGTATCCTGCACGCCATTTTCCTGCAACCCTGCCATTGTGCGCCGACATCGATGGGAGGATCAGATGCCGCTTGCCATGAACCGCGAGGTTTTCATCACCTGTGCCGTCACCGGATCGGGCAGCACGCAGGATCGCAGTCCGAATGTCCCCCGGTCGCCCGAACAGATCGCGGACAGCGCCATCGCGGCGGCCAAGGCGGGTGCGGCAGTCGTTCACTGCCATGTGCGCGATCCAGAAACCGGCGTGCCGTCGCGGGACCTGACGCTCTATCGTGAGGTGACGGACCGCATTCGCCAGGCGGATGTCGATGTTGTGCTGAACCTGAC
>CAYWND010000334.1:0-3864 GCA_964459085.1 uncultured Oceanibium sp.
TCCAACGGGACCAGCCAGCCGTTCTTGCCCCAGATCGGGGTTTCGTACATGCCGATGGTCATGATGTCGAAGGCACCGCCCTTGGTGGTGATATCGGTGGTCACACGCTGCCGCAGAACGTTTTCCTCCAGCGTGACCCACTCGACCTCGTGGCCTGTCTTGGCGGTAAAGTCGTCGGTGTAGCCCTGCATCCGGATCATGTCGCCGTTATTGACGGTGGCGATCGTGATGGTCTCGGCAAAGGCGCCGGTCGCGGCCAATAGCGATACCGCGGTCGCCGCACAAAGTGCGTTCCTCAAAGACATCCGATTCCTCCCTGGTATTTGGATGTTGTGCTCAAAATATAGGCTGATGATTTACCTCGCGTCAATTAATTTTTTACGCGCGTAAATTTTTCTAGGCAGAAGCCCTCAGCACCAGGCTGGCCGGGAACAAGGTTTCAATGCGTTTGGCAAACCGCCCACCGCTTTCGATCAACTCGAACAGGGTCTCTACGCTGTGGCGGGATACAGACTCATAGTCATGCGCGGATGTGGTCAGTGGCGGGCACGTAAACTTCGAGAACGGATGGTCATCGTGACTGGCAACGCGCAGCGCGCACCCATCCCCACGCCCGACCCGCAGTCCCTTTTCATAGCAGGCAGACAAAAAACCGATCGCCAACCGGTCGTTGCTGCACAGAACGGTGTTGGTCGGCAGCCCGCCCTCCTCGACTAGGCGCATTCCGCCCAGGCGTCCGATTTCCTCGAATGCCCAGCCCTCGCCTTCGATCTTGATGATCAGCGGCTCCTGCCCCAACTCTTCCATCTTGGCCACATAGGCGGCCCGGCGCTTGTTGGCATTGGGGTTGGCGGGGGTACGCATTTCGAAGAAACACGGCGGCTCGCCAGTTCGGGTCAGGTAGTCAATCGTCTGCGATACAAAGCTGAAATTGTCCGATCCGACAAAGGCTTCGCCCAATCCCTCGATATTGCTGTCAAACAGAACCGTCGGCACCTGGTCGCAGAACTTCTCGATTGCCGCCCGGTCCGAGGTGCGCCCCAACGGCGCCAATAAGACGCCCGCGGGCTTCAGTGATCTCAGGTTGTCCAGGATATCGTTCTCGGTCTCGGTCACCCCGTGCGAACTGAACAGGATCGGCGAAAACCCGCGATCGATGCAGCGCCGTTCAATGTTCCGCGCTATCTCGGCAAAGAACGGGTCCGCCAGATAGGGCACCACGATCCCGATCGTCTTGGTCAGACGTCGGTTCTGGTTCATCGCATAGATGTTGGGGCTGTAGTCGTAGCGCTCCAGCGCCTCTTCAATCCGCGCGCGGGTCGACTTGCGCACGCTCTCGGGATCATTGAAGTACTTGGAAACCGTGGGCCGAGAGATGCCGCTCAGCGCGGCAAACTCTTCCATGTTCTTGATTTTTTGCCCGTACATGGTCCGCTTTCGGTTCCGTTTCTTGCCAGGATCGGACGCGATCGCCCGCTCCATTCTTTTCGCGCGTCAACTCTATCAGACTAGAGGCATGGCCGGTTCAGCGTCAAGTTCCGCGCAGGACCGCGCCCTTATCCGCGCACCGCGCCTGCCGACGACCGCCGTTTTTCTGCGCGGCGGATCAGCACCACCTGCGCACCATCCCCCGCTTTCACCATTGCGCATGGCGCGAATTCAGGTATGCGTCACCAAACGCCGCCCCCGCGCGGTGGCAACCGGTACAAAAACATGCAAAAAACCGTCCTGGTCCTGAACGGCCCCAACATCAACCTGCTGGGCACGCGCGAGCCGGGGATCTACGGCTCGCAGACCTTTGCGGATATCGAGGCGCTTTGCCGCAAAACCGCCGACGACCTGGGCCTGGCCTGCATCCTGCAGCAGTCCAATTCCGAAGGACAACTGGTCGACTGGATCCAGAAGGCACGCGACACAGCGCAAGGCATCGTCATCAATCCGGCTGCCTATTCCCACACCTCGGTCGCGATCCTGGATGCGCTCGGCGCATATGATGGGCCGGTGGTCGAGGTCCACATCTCGAACATCCACCAACGCGAGGCGTTCCGGCATCATTCGTATGTCTCGCTGCGCGCCGACGGCGTGATCGTCGGCTGCGGGATCCAGGGCTATGACCTGGCGCTGCGCCGGGTGGCCAGCCTGCTAGCCTAGGCGGTGCCTAAAGCCCGTTGATCGGAACCTTCAGCATCGGTGTACCACTATCGTCGCGGGGCACTTCGCCGGCACGCATGTTCACCTGAAGCGACGGGATGATCAGTTGCGGCATCGCCAAAGTGGCATCCCGCGCCTCGCGCAGGGCAATGAACTCGTCCCGCGTCTGGCCCTCGGCGATATGGATGTTCTCGGCCCGCTCGGCCGCGACCGTCGTCTCCCACGCGATCGCCCGCCCACCGGGCCCGTAGTCATGACAGATAAACAGACGCAGATCCTCCGGCAGCGACAGGATCCGGTGGATCGAATCATACAGCTGCCCGGCATCGCCGCCGGGGAAATCCGCCCGCGCCGACCCGCCATCGGGCATGAACAGTGTATCCCCGACAAAGGCCGCGCCCCCGATCACATGCGTCATGCACGCGGGCGTATGGCCCGGCGTCGCCATCGCAAAGGCATCGAGGTTGCCGATGCGATAGGTGTCACCATCCTCGAACAACTGGTCGAACTGACTGCCGTCCCGCTGAAACTCGGTGCCTTCGTTGAAGACCTTACCGAACGTCTCCTGCACTTCCATGATCCGCGCGCCTATGCCCGTCTTGCCGCCCAGCCGGTCGTGGATATAGGGCGCGGCAGACAGGTGATCGGCATGGACATGCGTCTCGATGATCCAGTCCAGCGTCAGGCCGGTGTCGCGTATATGCGCAATCACCCGATCCGCACTGTCCGAGGTGATCCGCCCAGCCGCATAGTCGATGTCCATCACGCTGTCGATGATGGCGCAGGCCCGCGTTTCGGGGTCAGACACCACATAGGTGACCGTATTGGTCGCGTCATCGAAGAACGCAGTGACGTCCGGATGCTGTTGCATGTTGGGCTGATCTGTCATCTTGGCCTCCTGCTGCACGTCTCTGTTCGGTCAGGCTACCCTGTCGGGCCCGCATCCGGGAAGGGTTTGCAGCGCCCCTCGTCACAGGGATGCTGTGATGCCCCCATCCACATAGAGGACATGTCCGTTCACGAAACTGGACGCGGGCGCGGCCAGGAACACCGCCGCGCCGACCAGCTCGTCGACCTGCCCCCATCGGCCCGCTGGTGTGCGCCGCTCCAGCCAGGCCGAGAACTCGGGATCGGCCACCAATGCCGCATTCAGTGGCGTGTCGAAATACCCCGGCGCGATGGCATTGCATTGCAAGCCGTGCCGGGCCCAGTCGGTCGCCATACCCTTGGTCAGGTTGCCCACGGCCCCCTTGGTCGCGGTGTAGGGGGCGATCCCGGGCCGGGCCAGTGCGGTCTGGACACTGGCGATGTTGATGATCTTGCCCCGGCCCCGCCCGATCATATGCCGCGCACAGGCCTGGCCGACATGAAAGACACTGGCGATGTTGGTCTGCAGCAGGCGTTCAAACGCATCCGCCGGAAACTCTTCCAGCGGGGTGCGGTGCTGCATTCCGGCATTGTTGATCAGAATATCGATCGCGCCTTGCCGCGCCTCGTACTCGTCGATCGCGGCGCGCGCGGCGTCGTGGTCGGTCACGTCAAAGGGCAGACAGTCAACGTCCAGACCCTGGCCGCGCAATGTATCAGCGGCCGCCGACAACTTGGCCTGATCGCGGCCATTCAGCACCAACGCCGCACCGGACCGACCAAGCCCTGCAGCCAGGGCAAATCCTATGCCCTGCGAGGACCCTGTCACCAGCGCGCGCTGACCCT
>CAYWND010000335.1:0-3817 GCA_964459085.1 uncultured Oceanibium sp.
GGGTTCCGGCGCGACGCTGGCGTCGAGGTTGCCCGCATAGGCGGGAAGAGCGATCAGCGCGGCGGCAAGGGTTGCGGCGATTGCTTTCATGATCCGTCCAATCGTCAAAGCTGTTTATCTCAACTGGTCCGGGAGACGCCCTAGTCGGTCAACACCAGGTTGCCGTTGATGTCCAGCCCGTTCCCGTTCTGTGCCGGCGGCGGCGTGGAGTCGTCGCTGTCCGAGGATGCGGCAGCGATCACCAGGATGGCCAGCAGGGGCACGATCCATGCGGCGGACGAGCCACCCATCGGCGCGGCCTCTTCTTCGGCCGGTTCCGGCGCGACGATGGCGTCGAGGTTGCCCGCATAAGCGGGAAGCGCGATCAGCGCGGCGGCAAGGGTCAAGGTCAGTGTTTTCATCATGTTTCCAATCGTTAAAGGGGCACACACGCGGCCTGCCCGCAAGCGGCTTATTGAATCTGGAGCACGTTTCCGTTCATCAGCCCGTTGCCATTCATCAGCCCGTTTCCGTTCTGTGCCGGCGGCGGCGTGGAGTCGTCACCGTCCGAGGATGCGGCAGCGATCACCAGGATGGCCAGCAGGGGCACGATCCATGCGGCGGACGAGCCACCCATCGGCGCGGCCTCTTCTTCGGCCGGTTCCGGCGCGACGATGGCGTCGAGGTTGCCCGCATAAGCGGGAAGCGCGATCAGCGCGGCGGCAAGGGTCAAGGTAAGAGTTTTCATTGTTTTCCCATCACTAAACAAACGACGCGGAATGCGCCTGCCCAGCCTGACTTTCCCCGTCTGCGGGGGCATAGGCAACACAAAGCCTTGTCCGCGCGGGATTTCCCACGCGGCTGTGTTCCGCTTGCATCGGCAGATATACCTACGGTTGCGCGCGGCGCGGCAATCCGTTCAGACGATCAGGACACGGGTCCCGACCTCGGCCATGCCAAAGACTTCCTGGATGTGTTCATTGTAAAGCCCGATGCAGCCGTTGGACGACTTGCGACCGATCTTGCGTTCGTCATTGGTGCCGTGGATGCGGTAATACGTCCAGCTGAGATACAGCGCGTGCGTGCCCAGCGGGTTCTGCGGCCCGGGTCCGACATAGGCGGGCAGGGTTGGATCGCGTTTCAGCATGTTGGGCGTGGGGCGCCAGTCCGGCCCCTCGCGCTTGCGAATGACCGAGGTGCGCCCGGTGCGGGTCAGTTCGGGCGACAGGGGCACCGAGGCGGGGTAGATGTTGTAGACGTCGTGCTTGGCGGACCAGAAGTGCAATATCCGCGCCGGGGTATCGACCAGGATCGCACCATCGTCGAGCGTGGTGAAATAGTCCGCCCAGTTGCGCGACTGGAAGCCAGAGACGCGGCGCTTGAGCCCTGCTTCCTTGACGCCCAGCAATTGCCGGCCGTCGATGCTGGACGTTGCTGCCAGTTGGGCGGGTGGTTCGGTCGCGGCCTGTGCGATGACCGCATCGTTGCCGGATACGGCATCGGCGGCACTGCGGGTGCAGCCGGCGGCCAGCACGCCAAAACCAGCACCCAGGCCAAGCCGGGTGAAGCGCCTGCGTGACAGGCCGGAAAGGGAATCGTCAGTCATGGTGCCTCGTCAGGTAGTGATTCGCGCAAATATCCGCTTAGCCTTGTTGATAGAATTCAACAATACTATGGTATACGGCCGATGGTATCAAACAACCGTTGGACTGTGGCGGAAAAGCCCGCTAGTGGTGTTGCGAAAATCAACCTAGAACCTACCGAGCCGCCATGACCTTGCGCCTGCTATCCGCCCTGCTACTGGCCGCATTCGTTGCGGCTTGCACCCCGGTGCCCGAGACGGCCGAGGATGTGCGAATCATCCCCGCCAGCGAAGTGCCGGTGATCCAGAAGGCGCATGTCGACGCCCTGAATGCGTTTCGCGCCGATCGCGGACTGCCGCCCGTCGCCCTTTCGGCGCGCCTGACGGCGGCGGCGCGGACCCATGCGCGGGACATGAGCGTGCAGCGGCGCGCCTGGCATTTCGGGTCGGACGGCACCAGCCCGCGCGATCGGGCCGCGCGCGCCGGGTTTGCGGGGGTCGTGGTGGGCGAGAACATCTCGGAAAGCTACGACGATCCCGTGACCCTGTTTCAAAGCTGGCTGGACGATCCCAACACCCGGCGGGTGCTAGAGGCGCCGGGTGCCGACAGCGTGGGCCTGGGCTGGTTTCAGGAACCCGACGGCAAGCTGTGGTGGGTTCAGCTGCTGGGCGACAGTTCGGTCATTCAGCCGGTCAGCTGACAAGCAGGCCCCGGCCCCTCAGGCGTAGATCGTGATCGGGGTGCCGACGAGGACCGCGTTGTAGATCTGTTCGATCTCGCGATTGGTGACGGCGATGCAACCGGCGGTCCAGTCGGGGCTGTCTTCGGGGCGGCCACCGCGATTGGGCTGGCCGTGGATGAAGATGTCGCCGCCCGGTTCGAACCCGGCGGCATAGGCCACGCGGATGTCCTGGCCGTTGGGGTAGCTGATCCCGAGGCTGAGGTGGAAGGCGGAATTGGGATTCTTGCGGTCGATCCAGTAGAAGCCTTCGGGCGTGCGGCCGTCACCTTCGCGGGACTTGTGGCCGAGCGGCTGAAAGCCGAGGTCGACGTCATAGTCCGCCAGGGTGTCGCGGCCGCGCACCAGGAACATCTTGCGGCGTTGTTTCTGCACGATGACGTGGTCCGCGTATGGCAGGCGGGGCAAACTGGCACAGCCCGAGACCAGGATGGCCGGGGCGGCGAGAAGAACGGTTCGCCGCGAGAGCGGGGTCGATGGCATGGGAGCGCACCTTTGGAAAACTGCCGATGCCGCCTTCTTCGGGCGGTCAGGGTAAATATCCCATGAAGAGCGGCGCTTGCAAGTGACGGATGTGTGAGGTTGGAACGGGGGCGCGGGGTGTTGAGCCCGGGTCACAGCGGATGCCGGGTCGCGCCCTTACCCTTACCCTTACCCTGGCCCGCGCCCTACGGGCCACGTCGCGCCCACCCGCCCACCCCGCGCCGTGGCCCGCAGGGCGCGGGCCAGGGGTGTTGCGGATCCCTACCAGTCCATGACCACCTTGCCGGCGGTGCCGTCGCGCATTGCGGCAAAGCCGTCCTCGAAGTCGTCGATGCTGATGCGATGGGTGATCAGGGCCGAGACATCCAGGCCCGACTGCAGAAGCGCGATCATCTTGTACCAGGTCTCGTACATCTCGCGCCCGTAGATGCCCTTGATATGGAGCATCTTGAAGATGATCTGGTTCCAGTCGACCGCGAAATCGGTGGGGGCGATGCCCAGAAGCGCCAGTTTGCCGCCATTGTTGAGCGTATCGATCATCTGACGCATCGCGGGGGCGGCGCCCGACATCTCGAGGCCTACGTCGAAGGCTTCGGTCATGCCGATCTCGGCCATGACCTGGCGCAGGTCGGTGCGCGAGACGTCGACGGTGTATTGCACGCCCAGTTGCGCGGCCAGCGCCAGGCGGCCCGCGTTGATGTCGGTGATCACGACCTTGCGCGCGCCGACCTTTTGCGCCACCAGCGCGCCCATGATGCCGATCGGCCCCGCGCCTGTGACCAGCACATCCTCGCCCACCAGATCGAAGCTGAGCGCGGTGTGCACGGCGTTGCCCAGCGGGTCGAGGATCGCGGCGATCTCGTCCGGGATGTCGTCGGGGATCGGCACGACGTTGGCTTCGGGCAGGCAGATGTATTCGGCGAAGGATCCGGGGCGCTGAACGCCGACGCCCAGCGTGTTGCGGCAGAGATGGCCACGGCCCGCACGGCAGTTGCGGCAGGCACCGCAGACGATGTGGCCCTCGCCCGAGACA
>CAYWND010000336.1:0-3802 GCA_964459085.1 uncultured Oceanibium sp.
ATAGACAGGCCAGGCACGCCTTCGTCGAAGTCCGAGGCCAGCACGGCGGACCGTGCCAGGCAGCCGCCCTGTTCGCCCACTTGCGTGACATTGCCCCAGACCACGTCCTCGATCGCGGTCGTGTCCAGGTTGTTGCGCTCTTTCAGCGTGTTCAATGTGACCGCGGACAGGCGCAGGGCCGTAACCTCGTGCAGGCTGCCGTCCTTGCGGCCCTTGCCGCGGGGGGTGCGCAGGGCGTCATAGATGAATGCGTCAGGCATTGGGTTCTCCGAGAATGAGCGTGATGAGGTTGAGCCAGAGCAGCAGCGCGGCAACGGTGGCCGCGATGGCAAGCGTCAGCTGGTATGGGTAGAGGACGGTGAGGGCGCCACCGGTATCGATGAACCGGCCCGCCAGCAGCAGGGTGGTTGCGACGATAATTGGCAGGATGATACCGGTGGCAAAGATCGCCACAACGGCGATCGAGACCAGGGCGAGACCGGCGAAAACACCCACCAGCATGTGGCCCAGCCCGCCCTTGGCCTGGATATCGCCGGGCGCGGGATGGCGCATCTCGGCCTGGCGCAGGACCAGTGCCAAAGTGCCCGACACCAGACCGAACAGCGTGACCGCGTAATATGTCGTGACCGACATCAGCATCAGCGCCCCTCCAGCGGATGGCCAGGCATCAGGTCGTAGGGGTGCCGCCAGCCGGGCAGGGCGGCGATGCGGTCGATCCAGGCCTTGAGGTTGGGCTTGTCGGCAATGTCCTCGTCGATCTCGTCTAGAAAATACATGTAGCCGATGCAGCTGAGATCGGCTGCGGTCACCGCATCGCCCACGATCCAGTCGCGCCCTTGAAGCCTTCGGTCGAGCACGCCCATCGCAACCCGTGCCCGGCCCATCAGGAAGGCGATGACGTCCGGGTTGCGGTGCTCTTTGGCCAGGAAGAGCTGCATGAACCGCCCCGTGGCCAGGTTGGCGGTCAGCTTGTGATTGTCCCAAAGCGTCCAGCGCAGCACCTCCAGCCGATCAGCCTCGGTCGCGGGCAGAAACCGGTCGTGCTTGCGGGTCAGGTAGTCCAGGATCACACCGGACTGGGTCAGGCGCAGATCGCCCTCGGTCAGGCAGGGAACCTCGGCCATCTCATTGAGGTCGCGATAGGCGTCCGATCGGGCCTCGCCCTTGAAGAAATCGACAAAGACCGGGTCCCAGTCCTGCCCCATCAACTCGAGCGCAAGGGCCACCTTGTAGGCGTTGCCGGATTGCGCAAAGCAGTGGAGTTGGTAGGTCATGCGTGGCCTCCGGTGGCGAGGTCGGCGGCGGGGGTTTCGCACCCCCGCACCCCCGCGGAGTATTTTTCGAGCAAAGACGGGGCCCCGTAACCTGGTGTTAACCACAAGCCTCCAGTCTCGGCTGCGCGGTACAGGCTGGAGAGCCGATGGCCGTGAGCGAAGAGGCCGCCCCGGCCCGCCGGTCCGACGGCCGCAGGTCGGGGCGCGTTTGGCGCGTCTTTGCTCTTCAAATACTCAAATCCCCACATCGGTATCCCTCCTGTCGGCCGGTCAGAACGCGGTGTCCGTCAGCCCGCGCGCGATCAGTTCCTTCATGATTTCGTTGGTGCCGCCGTAGATGCGCTGGACGCGCGCGTCGGTCCACATCTCGGCGATCGGGTATTCGGTCATGTAGCCATAGCCGCCAAAGAGTTGCAGACAGTCGTCGATGACCCTGTTTTGCAGGTCGGTCAGCCAGTACTTGGCCATCGCGCCCATCTCGACGGTCATCTCTCCTGTCAGATGCGCGGCCAGGCAGGTGTCGAAGAAGGCGCGGGCGGCGACGGTGTTGGTCTTGGCCTCGGCAAGTTTGAAACGGGTGTTCTGAAACTGGGTCAGCGGACCCCCAAAGGCTTGGCGTTCGTTGCAGTACTGGATGGTGCGCGCAACCGCTCCTTCCATGGCGCCAACGGCGCCTGCGGCAATGACCAGGCGTTCCTGGGGCAGCTGTTCCATCATCTGGTAGAAGCCTTGGCCCTCGTCCGTACCGAGCAGGTTTTCGGGCGGGATTTCCACGTTGTCGAAGAACAACTCGGACGTGTCCGCGGCCTTGCAGCCGATCTTGTCCAGGTTGCGGCCCTTGGAGAAGCCGTCCATGCCCGCCTCGACCATGATCAGCGAGATGCCCTTGGCCTTCTCGCCCGGATCGGTCTTGCAGGCGACCAGCACCAGATCGGCATGCTGGCCGTTGGTGATGAAGGTTTTCTGGCCCGACATGCGGTAGGCGTTGCCGTCGCGGATCGCGCGGGTGCGAATGGATTGCACGTCAGACCCGGTCGAAGGTTCGGACATGGCCAGCGCGCCGACCATTTCGCCGCTGGCCATCGCGGGCAGCCAGCGGCGTTTCTGGTCTTCGGTGCCGTAGGCCAGGATATAATGCGCCACGATGCCAGAATGGATGCCGTTGCCCCAGGAGGCGAGATTGGCGCGCGCGGCCTCGATCTGGATCACCGCCTCGTGCCCGAAATCGCCGCCCGCGCCGCCGTATTCTTCGGGGATCGAGGCGCAGAGCAGCCCGACCTCGCCGGCCTGGCTCCACGTCTCGCGGTCCATTTCGCCCTGCGCGCGCCACTTGTCGTAATGCGGCTGCCACTCGGTTTCGATGAATTGCGCAGTCATGTCCGAAAGCATCCGGTGCTCGTCGGTCATCCAGGCGGAGGGAAGGGGGGAGAAACTCATGTCACGCTCCGTGCTCGAACTGGTGGCTGACCATTTGCTCGCCTTCGGTGAAAAAGGTTTCCTTCTCGGCCACGGCGCCGAGGCCGAAGACCCAGCCGAGGCGGGATTCGATGCCATGATTGGCGATCGGCTCGTAGCGGATGTCCGTATCGATGGTCCCGACCATGAACTCGGTGCTGTCGCTGTCCACGCGCCGATAGAAGATCGGGGTGCCGCAAGCGTCGCAGAAGCCGCGTTCAGCGATGTTGGAGGATCGGAACGTCTTGGCATAGCCCTGCCAAGTAATGCGGGCGTTTTCAACTTCCATCAGCGGGGCAAAGGCATTGCCGGTGGCGCGCTGGCACATGCGGCAATGGCAAACCGTTTGCCGGGCGATACCGGGGGCGACGGAGTAGCGGACAGCCCCGCATTGGCAGGCACCCTGGAAGGCGTCGACGTCGATGCAGCTGGTGCGGTTCATTCGCGTTCATCCCAGCGCGCAGTGTTCGGGGACTTTACCGGGCTACAGCTGATCAATTTGAAGAGATCAGATTTCCCATCGGCGCCACAGTCGGCAATCCAACAGTAACCGTTGACCCTTTCCTCTGGTGCGCCGGAGGGCTTGCAGTCGATGCGTCGTATGGTCGAGCCATCTGCCATCATAGGTTTCCCCGAACTGATGCGGTCTCTGGCGGGCGAATGTGCGACCGCCTTTATCCACCCTAGAACGCCTCCGCATCCAGGGCCATGACCGGATCGGCGCCGGTTTCGATCCGGGCCAGGTGCATGGCCGTCGCGGGCAACTGTCGGGCCATGTAGTAGCGGCCGGTGGCGATTTTGGCCTGGTAGAAGTCCTGGTCCGAAGCGCCTGCGTCGAGCGCGGCCTTGGCCGCCTTGGCCATGCGGGCCCACATCAGGCCGAGGCAGACATGGCCGAAGAGGTGCATGAAATCGGTCGAGCCCGAGAGCGCGGCGTTGGGATTCTTCATGCCGTTCTGCATGAAGTACATGCCCGCGGCCTGCAGGTCTTTGGAGGCCTGTTTCAGGGGGTCGAGGAAGCCCGCCTTTAGATCCTCGTCGCCGTCGTTTTCCTTGATGAAGGTCTTGACCAT
>CAYWND010000337.1:0-3787 GCA_964459085.1 uncultured Oceanibium sp.
TTCACGGCAGGCGGCAACAGAAGCGGCAAGGCCTTGCCGCCTGATCGGCCGCCCGGGACGGATCATGGCGCTACGCCGCTTTCTGGACTACGCCCGCGGGCACGCGGATGTCTGGTTTGCCCGCCGCATCGACATTGCCCGGCATTGGCAGCAGGTGCACCCGCCAGATCATTCGGCAACACGCCCATCTACACTGAACAAAGACGCATTTACAGCCGCTTACGGCGGCATCTTCGAGCACTCTGCCTGGATTGCCGAAGGTGCGCACGCACTGGAATTGGGCCCGGCGCATGACACCGCCACCGGTCTGCACAACGCGCTGTGCCGGGTGTTCCGTACGGCCAGCGAAGATCGGCGTCTAGGCGTCCTGACTGCCCACCCCGATCTGGCGGGCAAGCTGGCCGCGGCCAAGCGGCTGACCGCAGATTCGACGGCTGAACAAGGCAGCGCCGGTCTCGACCATCTCACGGACGAGGAACGCGCGGCCTTCACTGACCTCAACACCCGCTACACCGCCAAGTTTGGCTTTCCCTTCATCATCGCGGTGCGCGACCACAACAAGGCCGGGATCCTGGCCGCGTTTCAGCGCCGTATCGAAAACGACCGCGATACCGAATTTGCCCAGGCCTGCGCGCAGGTCGAACGTATCGCCCAGTTGCGCCTGATGGATCTGCTGCCATGACCACATACGCCAATCCCCCGGGCGGTCTGCCGTCCCAGACCCAAGTGATGTCTGATCGCGCGATATTCACCGACGCCTATGCGGTGATCCCACGCGGTGTGATGCGCGACATCGTCACCAGCGCCTTTCCCGGCTGGGATAGAACGCGCGGCTGGATCCTGGCCCGGCCCCTGTCAGGCTTTGCCGAAACCTTCGCGCAAGTGATCATGGAGGTCGCGCCGGGCGGCGGCAGCACAGCGCCCGAGCCTGACAATCGCGCGCAGGCGGTCCTGTTGGTCACCAAAGGCGCCCTGTCGCTGACCCTTGATGGCGCCGATCACCAGTTGACCTCAGGTGGCTATGCCTACATCCCGCCGAACACCAAATGGGCCGTTGCCAATCCCGGCGAGACACCAGTCACTTTCCATTGGATCCGCAAGATCTGGCAACCGGCCCCAGGTGTCACCCCGGCCAATCCGGTGATCTCGTCTGATGCGGACGTCACCCCCGACCCCATGCCGGACACAAACGGCACCTGGGCCACGACCCGCTTTGTCGACCCGGCGGACCTGCGCCACGACATGCACGTGAACATCGTGACCTTCGCGCCCGGCGGAAACATCCCCTTTGCCGAAACTCATGTCATGGAGCACGGCCTCTATGTCCTCGAAGGCAAGGCCGTCTACCGCCTGAACGGCGACTGGGTCGAGGTCGAGGCCGGAGATTTCATATGGTTGCGGGCCTTCTGCCCACAGGCCTGCGTCGCGGCCGGGCCGGGCCCGTTCCGCTATCTGCTCTACAAGGACGTGAACCGCCACCCCGCGCTCAGCCTCTAGGCAGGACCGATGTCCCACAAGATCACGGCACAGCCCCTGACCGCCACCGCCTTTGCGCCCTTCGGGGATGTGCTGGACTGCGCAGGAGAGCCTGATCGGATTATCAACCAGGGGCTATGCGGGCGTTATCACGACCGCGCGTCGATGGATCACGATCCGCAGGGTCGCCTGGGCGTCAGCCTGTTCAACGCCCGCCCGCGCAGCCTGCCCTACAGGTTGGATATGGTCGAGCGCCACCCGCTGGGCGCGCAATGTTTCGTGCCGATGACCCAGAACCCGTTTCTGATCATCGTCGCACCAGACTCCGAGGGCGTCCCAGGCACACCTCTGGCGTTCCTGACCGAATCCGGTCAGGCGGTGAACTTTCATCGCGGCACGTGGCATGGGGTGTTGACCCCGCTACACGCACCGGGACTTTTTGCCGTGATCGACTATATCGGGCCGGGCGAGAACCTGCAGGAGCATTGGTTCACCGAGCCCTACACCGTAATCGCCTGATCGCGCGGCAAGGCTTAGAGTTCCACCACGGTCGCCACGCCACTTTCAAGCGCCAGGTCAACCGCGCGTGCCGCAACCGCCAGATCCTGCAGCCCCACGCTAGTGCCGTCGAACAGCGTCAACTCGTCAGCGTTGCTCCTTCCCGGATGGCGTCCCAGGATCACGTTGCCAATCTCGTTGACGTCGCTCTCGGTGATCAGGCCGGCCGCGACGGCATGCTGCGCCTCGCCGATGCTGACCGACTGCGCCACCTCGTCGGTAAAAACCGTGGCGCGCGCGACCAGCGCTGCCTCGACCTCCTGCTTGCCTTTGGTGTCGGTGCCCATGCAGGCCAGGTGCGTCCCCGGACGCACCTGCGCATCCATCAGGATCGGATCAAAGCTTGAGGTAATCGAGATGATCACATCCGCCTGCGCCCCCAGATCGTCCAGGCTGACCGCCTCGAACGGCAGACCCAACTCCTCGGCTGTCTCGGCCAGGCGCGGCAACATCTCGGGGTGAAAATTCCACCCCACGACTTTCTCGAAGGACCGCTGACGAACAGCGGCCCGCATCTGGAACGCGGATTGGTGCCCCGCCCCGATCATGCCCAGAACCTTGGCGTCCTCGCGCGCCAGATGCCGGATCGACACGGCCGAGGCCGCCGCCGTCCTGAGCGCCGTCAACAGGTTGCCCCCCACCATCGCGCTTGGCCGACCGGTGTCGGCGTCGAACAGAAACACCGTCGACTGGTGATTGGTCAGCCCCCGCTCGGCATTGCCCGGCCAATACCCGCCCGATTTCAGACCCAGCGCCAGACCCTTGCGATCAAACCCCGACTTGAACCCATAGAGCGCATCCGCATGGCCAATCGCCTCGCGGATGACCGGGAAATTGTAGGCGTCCCCCGCCGACATCGCGGCAAAAACCGCCTCGACCGCCTCGAGCGATGCCTCGGCGGTGATCAGTCCGGCAATCTCTTTCTCGGGAACGATGATCATTCCTGCCTCCCTTCACGACCAAGGACGCCACCCGTTTCGGGCGCCGCCCTTGCATCGTCTTCCAAATGTCCTCGCCGAAGCTATCCCGGCCGATCAGTACGCCTTGCCGCGGGCCGAAACCGGCCAGATCGTCTCGACCTTGCCGCCGCGCACGCCCACATACCAGTCATGGACGTTGCAGGTCGGATCGCAGTGTCCCGGCACCAACTTCAGCTTGTCATTGACCTTCAAAACAACGTCGGGATCCGCCACCACGCCATGCTCGTCCGAGCACTTTATGTATTCCACATCTGAGCGCCCAAAGATCACCGGCAGGCCGCTGTCCACCGACTGCGCCTTAAGCCCCGCATCGACGATAGCCTTTTCCGCCTTGGCGTGGCTCATCACGCTGGTCAGGATGAACAGGGCGTTCTCCCACTCGCCGCGGTCGATCCGGTTGCCGTCCTTGTCCAGGATCCGACCATAGTCGGCGTCCATGAATGCGTAAGACCCGCATTGCAGCTCGTTGTAGACGCCCGAATTGCTCTCGAAATAGTAGGACCCGGTGCCGCCGCCGCCGACGATGTCACATTCCAGCCCCTCGACCTTCAGCGTATCAACGGCATCCCGCACCATGGCCACAGCCACGTCGATCTTGGCTTTGCGCTCGTCATAGCTGTCCAGGTGCTGCATCGCGCCCTGATAGGCCTGGATGCCTGCAAACTTCAGCCCCTCGGCCGCGTCGATGGCCTTGGCTATCTCGACCACCGCGGGCGTAGTGGTCACACCGCAGCGGCCCGCACCACAGTCGATCTCGACCAGACACTCGATCT
>CAYWND010000338.1:0-3786 GCA_964459085.1 uncultured Oceanibium sp.
CGTACCAAACTGTTCCTGAGCCAGATCCTGGGGCACTGACCGGATACGACATCGGGGGGAGGGGTCCCGACGGAAAAGGGCGGATCAACAGATCCGCCCTTTTCCGTCGGGCCCGGCCCGTAGGACCCCTTTGGGGTCTACGGGTCCGCTCGCCCCGCTTAGATCCGGGAGTTTCAGTCGGTCAGCCGCCGGGGGATGATGAAATCGCGTGGCTGGGGGCTGGCCGAGGGCAGGCCGACCCAGGTGTCGATGTCAAAGTCGATCACCGTGGTGGCACCGGTCGGATAGCGGGCCAGATCCGGATCCTCGAGCGTGGGGGCCAAGGCGCCTGCCAGAGCGCCCATTCCCGGATTGTGGCCGATCACCAGTACCCGGTCGCTGTCCGCGTCGGTGGCCATGACAGCGGCCAGGATCTCTTGCGGGCCTGCATGGTAGAGGGTGTCGAGAAAGCTTGCCTTGCACGCCGCCAACGCCAGTTCGTCATAGGTTTCGCGGGTGCGTCGGGCGGCGCTGACCAGGGCGGTGTCCGGCGCATGGTCGTTTTCCCGCAGCCAGTGCCCCAGGGCAACGGCGCTGCGGCGGCCGCGGGGGTTTAGCGGGCGGTCAAAATCGCCCAGGCCGCCTTGCGACCAGTCGGATTTGGCGTGCCGCATCAGGATCAGTGTTTTCATGAGCCCCCCGGATGAAATGCCTTCATGTGAAAGCGCGATTGTGCCGCTTTGCGGCGGCCGTGTCCAACCGGGCAGGCGCGGCGGACCAGGCAGCCTGACAGGCAGTCCGCGCCTTGGGCGCGGTCCAGATGCGCATGGCAGGCGGGAACATCGTAGCCATTGGCGGTCAGGGCCTGGGCCGGGCAGGCAGACCGGCATGGTTTGTCCTGGCAACTGTCACAGGGGACGGCGGTGGCGGGGTCTTCGTGGCGCGTGGGCAGGGCGATGGCGCCGCGATACGACACGAACAGCCCCGCTGTGTCGTGGACCAGCAGACCAACCGGAGAGGAAAACGCCCGCCCGGTGCGCAGCGCCCAGTCGATGAACGGATGCCAGGGTGGCCCGCCGAAGGGGTACAGCGCCGTGCCGCCCAGATCCCGCGCGATCTGACCCAGTGCGCGCATCGACCAGCGGTTCAGGGGATCGGGCGCGCCGTCCCGATACTCGGCGCTGTCGGAGAAGAGATCCCAGAAGCGCGGCTCGTCTGGGCCCAGCATAAGGACGCTCTGCGTGCCGAGGGGCAGGTCATCGTCCGGGCGGGCCTGGAAACTGCCATGGCAGGCCAGTGACCAGGGCGCCAGTGCCGCGGTGATCTGGTCGGTGGTCATGACCTGCGGAACGGCAGGATCAGGGACCATCCCAGGCGCGCAGGGCGGTCGTCGCGCCAGCGCAGACCGGTGTCCATCGCCTGGTGCCCCTTGTCGGGCTGCGCCTTGTAGGTGCCGAACAGGTGATCCCATAGCGACAGATTGAAGCCGTAGTTGGTGTCATGTTCGGCCCGGTCGGTCGAGTGGTGCACGCGGTGCATGTCAGGCGTCACGACCACGCGGCGCAGGATGCGGTCCAAACGTCCGGGGATTGCGATGTTGGCGTGGTTGAACATCGCCATGCCGTTCAGGATGACTGCAAACACCAGGATCGCGGCGGGTGACGCGCCGAGGATCAGCACCACCACACCCTTGATCACCATCGACAGCATGATCTCGATGGGGTGAAAGCGCAGGGCGGTGCTGGCATCCACATCGACATCGGCATGATGGACCTGGTGCAGGCGCCACAGGATGGGGATCTTGTGGGTGGCCAGATGCTGCGCCCAGATCGCCAGGTCCAGCAGGATGATGGCCAGCACAAACTCGACCCAGAGGGGCCATGCGGTCAGATTGAACAGGCCAAAGCCCCGGTCCTGCGCCCAGATCGCCACGCCCAGCGCCAGCAGCGGGACGGCCAGGTTCATCAGACGCAGACCGATGGCGCCTGCGGCCAGGATCGCCCAGTTGGTGAACCAGCGCGCGGGCCGGTCCTGAGCGCGTGGGCGTTTCGGAATCGCGTATTCGGCGCTGCTGAGCACCAGGAAGATCAAAATCGTGATCCCAAGTCGCAGGAAAACTTCGGCGTCCATGACCCTACCTTGGGTCTGGCGCGGGCGAGGTCAAGCGCCCTTGATCAGGCTGCCCGCACCATGCGCCGTAAAAAGCTCCAGCAGGCAGGAATGCGGGGCCCGGCCATCCAGGATCACCACCGCGCGCACGCCGCCCTGGATCGCCTCGAGCGCGGTTTCGGTCTTGGGGATCATGCCGCCTGCGATCACGCCCTGATCCGTCAGGCGTCGCACGTCGGACATGGTCAGATCGGTGATGACCTCGCCGTCGGCATCCTTGACCCCCGCGACATCCGTCAACAGCAACAGGCGATCGGCCTTCATCGCCGCTGCAACCGCGCCGGCAGCGGTGTCGCCATTGATGTTGAACGTCTCGCCCCCGCGGCCGACACCCAGGGGGGCGACAACGGGAATGAAGTCGCTGTCCAGAAAGGTGCGCAGCACCTCGGGATTGACTTCTGTCGGGTGCCCGACAAACCCCAGATCCACGCCGTCCGCCCCCAGCGCCTTTTCGCAGACCATCAGGTTGGCGTCCTTGCCCGACAGCCCGACGGCGCGGCCGCCTTCGGCGTTCAGGGCCTGCACGATGCGCTTGTTGACCGATCCTGACAGCACCATCTCGACCACCTCCATCGTGGCCGCGTCGGTGACACGCTTGCCACCGACAAAGCTGGACTGGACGCCCAGACGGTCAAGCAGCTGGTTGATCATCGGGCCGCCGCCATCGACCAGGACGGGGTGCAGGTTGCATTGCTTCATCAGAACGATGTCGCGGGCGAAGCTTTGCATCGCCTTGTCGTCACCCATCGCGTGGCCGCCGATCTTGATGACCACGGTCGCGCCATCATAGCGTTGCAGATAGGGCAGTGCTTCG
Organism: uncultured Oceanibium sp.; assembly: GCA_964459085.1. Taxonomy (GTDB): domain Bacteria; phylum Pseudomonadota; class Alphaproteobacteria; order Rhodobacterales; family Rhodobacteraceae; genus Halovulum. The sequence goes on from CAYWND010000338.1 coordinate 2,963, forward strand.
CTAAGCGTCCGGGCGGTGGCGATCCAGTCGCGGTTCATGGTGGGCCTCTGCAATATTTGGGTGCGGGGGTTTTATCCAGTATCCTGGTGACATGCCACGAAAATCGGGGGTGGGATATGCGAGGGTTCTTGGGCGTGTTGCTGGTATTGGCGGCGTGCGCGGCGCCGCAGCTGAGCGAGGGCGAACAGGCGGCACGGTGTGTCCAGGCGTTCGAGCGGTATGACCGGGCTGTGCTGGTGGATCCGATCCGCCCCGGTCTGCTGGCCAGTGTGACGCCCGGGGTGCCCGGGATCGTCAGCCCCAGGTTGGGCGCCGAGAGCGCGCTGAGGCAGTTTGCCTGCGTGCTGCAACCGCGCGATGTGCCGTCCACGGACGCGTTACCGGCGGGACCGGGGACGGGAGCGGACGGGGCAATGGTCGTGCACGTGGCACTGGTGTCGGGCAACGAGGCGGCGGCGCAGTTGGCCGATGGCCTGCAGCGGGCCGGATATCCCGTGCGCACGGTCTTTGCCGACCGGCTGGGGCGACGGATCTTTGTCGGGCCCTTGTCCGAGGGTGCAGCGCAGCAGGTGACGTTGGCGCTCAGGGCAGCGGGGTTCGATGCGGCGTATCCGGCCAGCCGCCGCATGTTGAATGTGCGCTAGCGCGTGCATGGATCGGTCTGAAAAGGGTTCGCCTTGCGGTCGGTCGAGCGTTCCCGGCCGATTGGCGGGGAAGGTCATCTCGGCAGGAGTATTTGGGGGAGCAAAGAGGGCCCTTAACAAAGGGTAAAGGGCCCCTTCTTTCTGTTTGGAAATACTCCGGAGCGCGAGGCAGCGCCTCGC